>JAGFJK010000478.1 GCA_024102795.1 Pirellulaceae bacterium | reverse complement strand
TGTTCAACGCCTGCGGCGTAAAGACAGCGCGGGAGTCGAACCGAAGGGCCACCCATCTGTCTTGGAGTCGCGCGCTTTGGAGGTTCTAAACACCGAGCTTCCAACGCCTTAAAAGCTGCACGATCTCATCCGGGGAGGGGGCCAGAAGGGGTTCAATGGCTTACGCGGCCATTTAGCTCCAACATGGGTACGGAACATAAGTAACCTGATCGACAAAACCCAATTCTCGAACAAAACCACCCTGTTTTTCGCAGGCCACGCTCCGCGTGATGAGCCCTTGCAGGCTCAACGTCTCCTGTCGCAGGGAGTCACCATCAGTCGTTGAGGAGCGCTCGGACCTGTGCCACCCGCAAGACCGGCCGGACACTGGCCGCGGCGGAAGGTTCCGACGGCGGTCGCAAGGCTCATCACGCGGAGCGTGATCGCTACTTTGTCGCGGGTTAGTCTTGGGCTGAGAACCGGCCCAGCGTGCATTGAACCAGGCGATGGGTTCGCCGTCTTTACGCCGCAGGCGCTGCACACGACGCTTGGTGGAACGTCGGCGACGCTCGAGAGAACTCGAAGTCAACGGCATTCCCAGAATCACGGGCTGGAAGCCCATGCTACGTACAGGGCAGGGACGGGATTTCGCTGGGTACCGCCTCTCAGGACTGACAATGTTACAATGGGGAAAGGTGACACCCGCTCCGGCACCAGATGGATGGCGAATCGATGCTCCTGCGATGGCTGGTGACGAACTATGTCCAGCAGGCTGCCAGGCAGCAGCTTGAAGGGATGGTTGTGGATGCGCTGGGAAATCGTGCCGGTCCCGGCCCGGCGGGCCAGCCCGTGGCCTCCGACGGTCAGGCCGCTCCCGCGTCGGAGCCGCCGCCGTGCGATGTGGCCTGCCTGTTCGCGCTGGGCGTCGAGGCGGGCGGCCTTGTCGATTTGCTCCAGGGTTACTTCGCCGCCCGCTGCCCGAACTACAAGTTCCACCAGGGGCAACTTGCTTCGCGGCAAGTCTTGGTCGCTCAGACCGGCGTGGGCCAGGAAGCGGCCGCGCGAGCGACGGCGGAGTTGATCGAACTGCACCATCCGGCCTGGGTCGTTTCCACCGGATTCGCCGGAGGCCTGGTGCCAGATTTCGGCCGAGGCCACCTGCTGATGGCCGACAGCGTGGTGGATCAGAACGATCGCCAGTGGGACGTGGGGTTGAAGGTGCCCGCCGATCAGTTGCCGCGCGCCGTACATGTGGGTCGCCTGCTGACCGTGGACCACCTGGTGCGATCGAGCGACGAGAAGCGGACACTGGCTGAGCGCCATCACGCCGTGGCCTGCGACATGGAAACCGCGGCGGTGGCCGAGGCCTGCCGGCAGGCCAAGGTGCGGTTCCTCGCCGTGCGGATCATCAGCGACTCGCTGGATGACAACTTGCCGCCGGAAGTCGAAAAGCTGTTGGATCAGAAAAACCTGGCCTCGAAGCTTGGCGCCGCCACGGCCGCAATCTGGAATCGTCCCTCGACCGTCAAAGACCTGTGGCGACTGCAAGAGGAAGCCTTGAAGGCCTCCGACCGGTTGGCCCGGTTCCTCGTGGGTGTGATCGAACAGTTGGATGTGGCGCGGGAACGGGCTCCGGCTGAGTGAAGTGGGCTCCGCAGGCCGAACGACGGGAAGCAGTGCGACTGGGAAGAACGATTGGGACAATCGTTCCACCAAGGGGTGCAGCGGGTCATGCCAGCAGCAGCCTGGCCAACCAGCCGCGGGGCAGGTCTGGAACGAGACACGGTTGCCGGTCGCCGCGCGATCGCAACAAGACCTCGGCCGCCAGATAACCGCTCCGCACGGCGCCTTCCATCGTGGCAGGCCAGCCGGTGCGTGTCCAATCGCCCGCCAGCGCCAGGTTTGGCACGGGGGTCGTCTGCGGTGGACGGATCCGATCCAGATCGGGCCGCACGCTGAATACGGCCTCTTGCTGAGTGACCATGCGCCAGCGCGTGACGCCGGCCAGCCGAGCGGCGGGCCAGACCGCGGCCAGGTCGTCCAGCACCTCGCGCAAGACGTCCTCGCGCGGCCGCCCGGCCAACTCCCGCGAAGCGCTGATCACCACCTGATAGTAATGTTCGGCGTCTGGCGGCAGGTCCGGTCCGTGGCGGAACACCCATTGACTCAGGCGATCGACCAGCACCGCATGCGGCAAGTGCATGATCGGCCGGTCCAGCCAGAGATGGACGGCCGTGATCGGCGAACTGTCGATCGCCTCCAGCCGCTCGACAGCCGGCACCGCGGCTCGTAGCGAGTCGCACAGCAACCCGGCCACGCGCCGCCAGGGCACAGCGAGCACACAGGCGTCATACTCCCGCCGAGTGCCATCTGCCAGCTCAATGCAGCGTACGCCCGCCGCCTCCCCGTGCAACCCGCGCACGGGCCGCTCGCAGTGCACGCGGACGGGCCAGCGGCCAAGTCCGGCCAGCAGTCGCTCGCCGTACAATTCCCCCAACGGCTCTCGTGGAATGAGCAGTTGAAAGGCCGAGCGGCTGGCAAGAAAGCCGTCGACGAACACTTTTCGCGCGGCCGACAGCGAAGCGCGGTCGAGAGTTTCGCCCAGCGCGCTGACCAGCACCACGGACCAGAACCGCCGCCGGGCGATTTCGGACTGCCGCTGCTGCCGTAGCCACTGGCCAATCGTAGGCTCCGCCACGGCTGGATTCGACCGATAGCGGGCCAGCCGCAGCAGCGCGCCAGCAATGGACCAGCGATCGCGCCACGGCAAAAAGCCCCAGGCCAGCAGCGACGGCCCCAGGTGCAACGGCGCAGGCAGCCAGCCTGCCGCTCGCAGACGATACGGCCGGCCATCCGGTCCGAAAAAGTGCAACACCTTGTCGCGACGAAAGCCGTCGCCGATGTGCAGCCGCCGGCAAAAGTCGAGCCAGTTCGTGCAGCAGTCCATGCCGACGTGTTGGCAGTGGTCGATCCACTGGCCGTTGTCCGGCTGCCGAAACGCGCCGGCCCGGCCGCCCAGGGTCCGCCGAGCTTCGAACAATTCGACCGCCCAACCTCGCTCGCCCAGTTTCAGCGCCGCCGCCAGCCCTGCCAGCCCTCCGCCGATTACGGCCACGGTCGGGCGGTCCTGCGTTCGGCCACCCGGCGAGTCGAGCGATCGGTCGTTCATGACTGCTGGGAACCCGCCCTCGATGTCCGCTCGATGTCGTTCCGTCCGCGCGGCCAGTTGTCGCCCATCGGCCACGGCAGGGCGTATCGGGCGGCGATGGACAGCTTGCGGCGCCAGGGCAACCTGACCCGTCCGCGAAACACGTCCCCCTTGCGTCGCTCGATCTCCCGCAGCAGCTCGAGGTACGTGGCGAACATCATGGCGAAGATGCGTCGGCCATCAGCCGAAAGGTAGCGGATTACTTCGTACGACTCGCGGTACAACTGTTCGGTCCGCTCCATTTCGTACCGCATCAGCCCGGCCAGCCGTTCGTCCAGCGGGCCGTCCCGCAAGTCGGACGGCTGAACCTGAAACCGCCGCAGGTCCTCCCTGGGCAGGTAGCAGCGCTGGCGGCGAGCGTCTTCGGACAAGTCGCGAAGAATGTTCGTCATTTGAAAGGCCAGGCCGCAGCGAATCGCCGGTTCGCGCACCGCCGGATCGTCGAAACCCCAGATGTGGATGCACGCCAACCCGACGCTCGATGCCACGCATCGGCAGTACTCGGTCAGCTCCTCCAGCGTTTCATACTCCGGCGGCTGCAAGTCCATCTTCACTCCGCGGATCAAATCCCGCAGACAATCCACTGGCATCGAGAACCGCTCCACCGCGTCCACCACGGCGGGCAGCCAGGGGTGCTGGACGTTGCCCGACAAGGCCGACTCCAACTCTGCTTGCCAATGCTCCAGTTGCTCGGCCCGCCGCTCGGCCGGCAGCTCGCTGTCGCCCAGGTCGTCCGTGTGCCGCGAGAAGGCATACAGGGCCCACATCGCTCGCCGCTTCTCAGCCGGCAACCGGTGAAACGTCCAGTAGAAGTTCGACGATGCTCGGCTGGCAACCCGCCGGCACCGGCGGTAGCTGGCCTGCAAGGAGCGTTTCATCATGGGGCCTGCGCTTTCCGGCCCGCACGCCACCAGGCGGACAGCAACAAGCGAATCTGAGCCGCTTTGCTCACGCGGGGCCGGCGACGCCAGACGTCGAAATCCTGCCGGCGTGTGGCCCGCAGGATCTCCAGGCCGCCACGCACGATCAAGTCGACATCCATGCGCAGAACCCTCGGCAATTCGGCCACCAGGGGCCAGCCGGCCCGCAGGTGGCGTTCCGCGTCGTCGACCTGCTCACGGAGCAGTTCGCGAAACGCCTGATTGAACCTGCCCGCCGCGAAGTCGGCTTCGCCATACCCGTGCCGCTCCCTGCATTCGCTGGGCAGATAGATCCGCCCTCGCTGGTAATCCTGAGCGACGTCCTGACAGAAATTGGCCAGTTGCAGACCAGTGCACACCTGGTCCGACAGGTCAGCCGATGCAGGCGTGAAGGCCCGGCCCAGGTACAGCACCAGGCGTCCCACGGGGTTGGCCGAGTGGCGGCAGTATTCCAGCAGCTCGGCACGGGTCGCGTAGCGTGTCTGCCGCTGGTCCTGGCGAAACGCGACCAGCAGATCCTCGAACGGTTCGCTCGGAATCCCGAACCGCCCGATCGTTTCCCGCAGCGCCACGAAGACCGGATGCCACGCCTGGCCCGCGTAGCAGGCCCGCAACTGTTCGCCCCACCACTCCAGCAGCTCCAGGCTCCGCTCGGCGTCCTGCACCTCGTCGGCCAGATCGTCGGCCCAGCGGCAATAGGCGTAGATAGCGTGGAAGTGGGGCCGCAAGTCGCTGGGCAGCAGCCAACTGGCGACCGTGAAGTTTTCATAATGCGAGCGGGCAAGCTGGCGGCAATAGGCCTGGGCCCGCGGCAGGTCGCAGGGCGGCCCGTCGCCATCAGGACCGTAGACTTTCAGTTGGGCGGCGAAACCAGGATCGGCCATCGGCGGCATGGGGAGCGGGAAACTTGGGACACGGCAAGGCCCGGACCGCGCATTGTGCGACGGATCGACCGGCGCGGCAAGGCGAGCTGCCCAAGTTGTCCGCACGCTCGAGTTGCCCGCCGGCGCGGCTTGCGGGAAGGACTGCAGAGCGACCTGGATTCTGCTAAGATACCAGCCAAGGAGCAGAGACGATGATGAAGGTGATTCTGGCGGGTCCGCGGGGCTTCTGCGCTGGCGTCAACATGGCGATCGATAGCCTGGACCTGGCACTGCGCGCCTTTGGCGCACCGATCTATGTCTATCACGAGATCGTCCACAATAAGTTCGTGGTGGAGTCGTTTCGGGACAAAGGGGCGGTGTTCGTCGAGAATCTCGAGCAGGTCCCACACGGGGCCACGCTGTTGTTCTCGGCCCATGGCGTCTCGCCCGAAGTCCGGCGTGTGGCTCGACAGAGGCAACTGCGAGCGATCGACGCCACCTGCCCGCTGGTCACCAAGGTGCACCTGGAAGCGATCCGCTTCGCCCAGGAAGGCTACACGATCCTGCTGATCGGCCATGAAGGGCACGACGAAGTGGTCGGCACGATGGGTGAAGCGCCCGACCAGATCCGGCTGGTGGAGTCGGAGCAGGAGGTCGACCGATTGGACCTGCCCGCCGACGCCAAGGTCGCCTACCTGACGCAGACCACCTTGTCGGTCGACGACGCCAACCGGATCATCCGCCGGCTGCGCGAGCGTTATCCGCAGATTAAGAGCCCGCCCAAGGAAGACATCTGCTACGCCACCCAGAATCGGCAAGAGGCGGTGGCTACCCTGTCGGACGGCGCCGACCTGGTGCTGGTGTTGGGCAGCCAGAACAGTTCGAACAGCCAGCGACTGAAGGAACTGGCCATTGAACGGGGCGTCGCGGCACACCTGATCGACGGTGCGGCCGACTTGCAGGACGAGTGGTTCGCGGGCGTCAGCACGGTCGTCGTCACGGCAGGAGCCAGCGCGCCGGAACAGCGGGTGCAGGAGTGCGTGGAGCTGCTGCGCGAGCGGTACGGCGCCGAGATACAGTACCGGTCACTGCGCGAAGAAGAAGTCCACTTCCCACTGCCACGCGAATTGCGAACGCTGTGAATTGGTCCTCAGGCAATTTGCATTTTGCATTTTGCAACTCGCAGCAAAGCGTCCATCCAGCATTCCCGGTCGCGACGCCCCCCTCAAGGCGCAGGTCGAGCCATCCTCGGCATCCTGACAGGCCCGCGGCCGCTCAGCTCTGGATATAGCTCTTCAGATAGTGGTTCTCGACCGACAGTCGTTGATGGTGGGCTTTCACCACGTCGCCGATCGAGATCAAGCCGGCCAGCCGACCATCTTCATCGACGACCGGCAAATGCCGGATCCGCCGCTCGGTCAGCAGGCCCATCACGTCTTCCACTTCGTCGTCCGGCGCTCCGGTCACCAGTTGCTGGCTCATGCGGGCCGCAACCGACACTTCGCCGAGCGGGGCTTGCAGATCGGCGCAAGCCCGCAGGATGTCCCGTTCGGTGATGATGCCCACCATCCGCTCGCCGTCACAAACCACCAGGGAACCGCAATTGTAATCCACCAGTTTACGGACGACGTCGGCCAGGGTCGCCTGAGGCTGGATCGTGTGGACCGTATCACCCTTGAATTCCAAAATCTCTTTGACGCGCATGAGGCCGCCTCTCAAGCAATGATCCCGAATTGGAGAAGATGGGGAAGTACGCTAACGGGGCACTAGTCCCCAAGGGTCCGCCGGGAATCCGGCTTGCCGATCGACAGACCGGCAAGTGTTCACCATAATTGGGCCGCGACAGTAAAGTCAACCCAATTCCCGGCTTGTGAAAAAGATCACAGGCGGCCGCGGTTACAGGTCGCGGCGCCGAGCGAGTTCCGCCGCCCGGAGACCGCGGAATGAGATGTCGGTCGTCGGGTCGTGGCCCTGAATCATGAGCGTGCCGGCTTCGAGCCGCAGACCCTGCCTGGGGTTCTCGTGTGGCGGACGCTGATCGACCCAGTCACAGACCTGCAAGCCGTTGACCCAGCAGGCCATGTGCGGGCCGTCGGCGATCAGCGTCATGTGGAACCACTGCTGATCGTCGGCCGCCACCACGCGAGCCGGCTGCCGGCGGAAGATCGCGCCGGTGCCGTGGTCCACGGGCCGAGTGCGATCGCCATCGTGGAAGCCGTTGTGGATCTGGGCTTCGTACCCCATCATCAACTCGCCGGGAATGCAGCGAAAGAAGATTCCCGAATTCAGATTGGGGGCGTGTGTCTGGCATTCCAACTGCAGGGCGAAGTCGGCGTAGGTCTGGCGAGTTTCAAGCTGCCCGCGGCCGTTCTCCACATGCAGCCAGCCTTCGTCCGTCACCCGAAACTTGCTGGCCAGGTCGGGATACTCCTGCCAACCTTCCAGATCGCGGCCGTTGAAGATCGGTGCCAGTCCCAGCGGCCGAAGCTTGATCTGGCGAAATTCCACTCGGCCGCTGTTAAGCTGCAGCCCGATGTGCCCGCGGCCCAGCGGCCGCGGATCTTCGTAATCCAGCACCGCCTGTCCATCGAGGGCCACCTGGACTCGCCCCCCCTCGACACGGACCTCGAACGCCTGCCAGTCCTGGCTGTCGAAATCGCCCTCGGCCTTCTTGCGTTGCACCAGGCTGCCCGTGGGGAACGGGTTGTCCGAGTCCGCAATGTTCAGTTCGTAGCAATCCTCGGCCGGATTCCGGGGCTGGCGGGGCGTCGCCAGGAACACGCCGCTGTTGGTCCCCGGCGCACTGCGGAACTCCAGCTTTAACACATAGTTGTCAAACTGAGTCGTCGTGCACAACAGACCCTTCTCGCCCGAACTCACCACAATCGCACCCCGCTCGACACGCCAGTCCGCCTGGCTGGCCGCCTCCCAGCCGTACAGCGTCTGACCATCGAACAGCGAAATCCAACCCTCGGCCAATTCCTGCTCCGACAACGGTCGCAGGTTGAGATCCTCCTCGGCGACTTCCTCGGCGACTTCCTCGGCGACCGCCGAGACGTCGGGAAAGGTCTCCTCCAGCAGCACGGTAGGCGGCTGGTCGGACTCGGTTTCCGCGGCCGACTGGCCGCTCCCCGGCGACACCTGGCCGCACCCGGAAGTCAATGCCAGCAGCGCCAATGCAGCCAGCCAGCCAGCGAACAATCGTGGGGAACAATTCACGGCAGGGTTCCTGTCAGGTCGAATCGTCATGGAAAGCAAGCCAAGGCTCGAGGGTGCGTTTCTGACCGTGGGACGGAATGCCGGCACAACCCGGGCAGTTGGAGGTCCGTCGATTCGCAGTTTCGAAGAGCGATTGGGGACAATCGCTCCACCAATTGTGCAGGTTCAAAGAGCGATCGAGGACAACGACTGGTATCCGACCGGTCCTACACATCCCCAGCCGTCCGGATTTCCAAACGCACTTCGCCGACCAGTCCGCCGATCGCGCCGCAACTCCCGCGGCATTCTACCACGACGCTCAGCCGATTGCGGGGCCTCAAGAGTCGAGTGATCTCGGCCCGCCACGAACGCTGGCCAGCGGAGATTCGGCCCAGCGACGCGTCGTTCAAGGCCACGGTCGCCCGCGTTTCCACCTGTTCCACCACCAGGTCCACTCGATCGCCCGCCGCCAGATTGGTCGGGCAATGAAACGCCCGTTCAAACCGCACGCGGCCGATGAAATCCGCGCCTATCGACCCGGACCAATCGCCGGGCATCAACTGCCGGCCGGCCGCAGGCAAGCCATCGGAGCTGTCCTCCTGCCAGGTTCCACCCGCGTCCGTAATGAATCGAGCCAGCGGTTGGTAATCCCAAGGCCCCCGCAGCCGGATGATGTGTATCGGCGTCATGCAGGTCATTCGGAACGAGAATGTTGGGCCGGAGGAAAGCTGGCAGGATCGGTCTGAGACTGGTCGCCGACAGGCCAGTGGACTGTTATCTCCGGGAATGCTGGATGGAAGCCGACTTCGTGAGAGCTCAAGATTGCAAATTGCAAATTGCAAATTGCCAACTGACGACTGACAACTGACAACTACTCAGGCGTGAAGTCCGAAGTCACTTCGACCTGCTTGACCTGCCGTGAGTTCTCTTCGAACATTCGGATTCTGACCCGGATGCCTCGCAACGGGTAAGGGTAGGGGGGCGAGGTTTCCCATTCGCTCAACTCGTCCACCAGCCCGTTGCCGTCGTTATCCAGTCCATCGGTCCCCTCGTCGGCCAGTCCATCGCCGTCCTCATCCACGCCGTTCTTCTCGTAGTGCAACGACCAGGTGCAGTACGCGGGCCGATTCATCTGGGATCGCGTGCTGGGGTTCACGGAGAAGAACGTCGTGATCCGGTTCGGCAGCGGCGTGAACCGTTCAAATGCCAGGTCCACGTAGGCTCCCATCCCCATCTGGTTGGCCTGAGCGCCGCTGACAGCGTACCAGCCTTCATCTCCCGGCGTGAATGCCACGCTGGCCGTGGCGGCATTGCCCGTGTCGCCTCGCAACGGGGCGGTCGGGTCGTAAAGCTGCACGTCAAACGCCAGCACCTTGGCCAGCACGACGTCTTCGCCCAGCCGCAAGGTTCCGGTCCGTTCGTCGCCGAGGACCAGTTCGTCCAGCGTAGTGCTGCTGCGAGCGGTGGTGGCGAAGGCAGTGCCGTGCGTGACCACGGTTGGATTGCGGAGCACTTCGTGCGGAAAGCTGTTGGTTTGCAGCGCGAACGAAGTCGGGATTGCCGGGGCGGGTACGTTGTCCTCGGCCGTCACGCTCCAGTGGGCCATGCGGTTGACGCGCTGAGTCAGGTCGGCCAGCGAGTTGGCCACCAGCCGGATCGCGCCGCTGGGATCGAGTTCCACATGGACGGACAGATCATTCGCATCCAGCCAGGCGACCAACTGGTCGCGGATCTCCTGGGGCGTGCCGGCGATCACAGCCACGGCGTTGGTGGCCGTGTTGTTCAGGTCGGGCCGCACCAGCCACACGCGCCGGTGCACCCGCACCTCTTCGTTCTCGTCCACAGCGCCGTTGCCGTTCAGGTCCTCGACCGTCGTCCACCAGGCGACTTCGGCCACCTTGGATTCAATCGGCTGGCTGGCCCCGTTGGCCAGGGGGTCCACCTGGCCGACGAACGGCTGGCCCGTGCTGCGCGTGGTGAACATCAGCACGTCGTCGTAGTCGCCGACAACCGGGTTGCGGATGATCGGATCCCGCTTGCCTGGGAGGATGAGCGGATTCTGCCAGTCGTTGGGGTCCCAGTCGCGTCCCAGCCCCTCGACGTATTCGAAGTAACCTTGAGCCGCGAAGGAATCGGGCCACGGTCGAACGGGAACCGTCACGCCCTCCAGATCTTGCTGCAGACGCAACGCGACCACGCGCAACTGCCCCTGCATCTCCAGGATCGCTCGCCCGGTCGAGACGTTGTCGCCGACCACCTGGAATACCTGGACCATGGCCAGAATGATGACCAGCGTGATCGTGACGGCGACCAGCATTTCAATCAGGGTGAAACCGCGCCCCGTGGGCCGCCGGCCGCCGGTCCCCCGGACGCTCTTGAGCTGTCGCATGCCTCAAACCTCGAAGTTCTGTTCCAACCCGCCCCTGCGACCTAACCCTCCAGCACCATTCGACTAGCGCCGCCGGCGTTTGTCAAGAAAGAACTTCTTCGCGGCGGTGCTGGCCCCCGAACGGACCGGCCCTCCGCCAGGCCGGTCCGCTTTGAAAAGAATGCGATGCCGCATGTAATTCCGCGCAGCGACGGGCACTGGCCAGAGGGACCGTGGCGACTGCACCGGTTGCGCTAAATCCATGCTGCTCAACCATCATCCGGCTCAAACAGACATTTTGCGGTCGGCAACTTGCAACGATTGGCACGCCATGTGCCAAGGCTATTCTTTCGTTCTGGTCACCGCGGCCGTCTCAGTTCTGGCACCTCACTTCGCACGGACGGCCGCCGCACGTTGGACTCCACGGATGGTTCCGCGGGGCAACGTGCCCGTTTCCCTTTTTCAATTTCACGGGAGGAGTACGTCATGACAGGACGCACAGGGCGCAAACTGGGACGGGGTTGGGAAGTACTGCAGCAGCGACGCCTGCTGGCCGCCGACATCAGCCTGGACGATGGTTACATCCGCATCGAGGGGACGGACGACGTCGATGCGGTGGAAGTCTGGCAGGAGAACGATCAACTGGTCGTCGACGCGGGACAATACGGTCCCGACGGCAGCCTGCTGGATCACCAGCAGGCGACCTTCGCCGCCAGTCAGGTGCGGGGCATCTACTTCGACGGCAAGGGCGGCGACGATCTGTTCGTGAACGACACCGACCGCCCGGCCATCGCCCTGGGCGGTGGCGGCAACGACATCCTGATCGGCGGACCGACGCGCGACACGATGCTCGGCAACCTGGGCGACGACTTCCTCGCGCCGCGCTCCAGCGGCGACCTGGCACTCGGCTCGGCCGGCGACAACGCCGTCCTGGAAGTCCCGCTGGCACAACCTCCGGTCGATCAACCCGACGCCATGCCGGGTGAAGGCGAAGTCGCCGCGGCGGACGAATCCGATGGGCAGGTTCCCGCCGGCACTTCGACCGCCGTGAACGACAACGTCTGCGAGCCGTTGGCCGAGGACCAGGCCCCCGAAGGCGAAGTCGCCGGCGAAATGCCGATCGACATGGGGCCCGTGGACGGGGAGTTGAGCGAGGCGGGGAACGAGTCGGCGAGCGATCCGCTGGCCACGGAGTTGGCCGAGGGCGAGACGAATCCGAGCGACGACAGTCTGTATCCGATTGACGACGACTGGAACTCGGAGGACCCCACCGGGTTGCCGGCCGGCGGCGCGGGCGAGAATGAATCCGGATCGTGCGAAATGCCGGTCAGCGGCGACGACTCGGAAACCACTTCCGACGACTCGACATTGGTCGACTCCGGCGACGCTGGCGAAGGAAACTCGGCCGAGGAGCCGTTGGCGCCGGCCGCCGAGCAGCCAGTGGTGATTGACGAGCCCGTGCTGGAGGAGCCCGTGCTGGAAGAGCCGATCGTGGTGCCAACAGCGGAATCCACCGGGGACGAGGCCGCGAGTGACGACGCGAGCGAGAGCCCGGCGGAGGACGTCGCGGACGACCAGTTGCCTCCGGTTGGCAATCCGCAGCCCGGCAACGACATCCTGGTGGGTGGCAGCGGTCACGACTGGCTGTTCGGTGGCGAGGGCGACGACTGGCTGTTTGGCGACGATCTGGACCTGTTGGCCAGCCAACTGCTGAGCCAACTGATGTTGTCGGATCGTGCGTAGTCTGACGTTGGCGTGAACCGCAACGACGCGGTTCGCCAAGGGTTGCCCGGACACGTCAGCGTGTCCCTCTCTTACCGCGGCAACTCGCGCAGTAAAGGACCAGGTGGAATCCAAGGACTGGCCTCCACCTCTCTGTCCTACACCGCCGGATGTCGTGCCACGCCCAGGAAACCTTGGGTCTCGATGGCCAGGAAGCAGGTGCCCGCACTGCGGTAATTGCTGGTGGAGACCAGCGTGCGGATCGTCCCCCGCTCGTCCACGAACGAATGCCCCACGGAACCTGACTGGTCGAGGACGATGGCCTGGCGATAATGTTGTCGGGCCAGGCAGCTCGCCGCGTCCTGCAGCGAGGCGGAGATGACGAGGAACTGCAAGACACCATCGTCCCGTTCGGCGACAATCGAATGCGGCATCGGGTTCCCTTCGGCGTTTGGTCCCACCGGCAGTCCGCAACGGCGGGCCACCGCATCGACCTGGTCCGTGAACTGGTCGTCCGAGAGTTGTTCGCCCGCCAGTCGATGCGAGTGCAATCGATTCCACTCGTCGGAGACCGGCAGCCAGGCGCCTGGGGTTCCGAAGCGGTCCTGAGGGTCGACGCGGAACGAGTGGGCCACATCGGACGAATGGGCCACCAGGAACGAGCGGCTCGACGGTCGGCCGCCGATGACCAGCGGCAGGCCGCTCACGAAATCACACCCGTCGCCGACGTCGCCGTGGCTGCTGAAACCAGGTCCGCGCGGCGGATCGCGGTTCAAACACAACACGGGCCAATCATCGCTCAGACGCTGGTCGCGAGCGGTGCGGTACAGGACACCATCAATGCGCGCCTGATAGTGCACTTCGTTCAAAGTGTTTCTGGCCGAGACAATCAGCACATTCCGCCGTCCGTCGGCGACCGAATGGGCCTGCACCCGAAGCGCGGCCGGATAATCGCGAAAGGGCAGCTTCGGCGGCACGGCCGGCATCCGCTCGGCCTGGTCTTCGTCTTCCCAACCGCCGGTCCGCATCTTCCAGGAACTGGCGACCAGCGACGGGCAGCGCACATAACCGAGGGTCACTGGATTGTTGGTGCCGATACCCAGGCTGGGGTCCGCTTGCACGGCCCCCGGAAAGACCAGCGACGCCCTTGCAGTGGCTGGCAGCGTGATGATCGAATAATGCGATAAGGTTGCGAGCACAAGCGAGCTCCTTCAGGCTGCAGAGAATTCAGGTCGTGGCGGCGGAGGAGCATTCGTGGCGCGATAGGAAGAGTGCTGTGACCTTGCGCTGTTCCTCGTCCAACTCATCCAGATACCGATGATTCCCAAAGCGTCGGCTGATCGATTCCGCGATGCCCAATTCGTTCAGCGCTTCCTCGCGCCAGTGGGCGGCCTTCTCCCGATCGTGCTCCAGCGCCATGCGCGCCGCCGCCACATTGCCCAGGCGCCGGTGTTCGTACGCCACACGGAAGTCGTACTCAACCGCGTCTTCCGGGCACGTTTGACTGAGGAATTCCCAACCTTCGATACATAATGCCAGCCTCGCGCATGCCTCGTCCAAGCGGCCATCAATCAGATCACAAATCGCCTCCTGATGCAGCGCCGAGATGCGATGGTCGGGCCGCTCGGCGTGAATCAGCACCTGGCCGAACAACTCGCGCGCGCGGCACAGCTTCCCCAAGCCAGGCGATTGCGGGAGCCGGCCGGCGACTTCATGGAATCGCCGCAGCAGGATGCCGCGTTGCAGCAGCACCCGCGTATAACGATCACCCGCGACGGATTTCGCGTGCAACGGGTCGCAACGATCCGGGAAGATTTCGTTCAGTGTCTCCAGGCCAGCCTCGATCAGCCGTCGCGCCGCGGCCCAGTCTGCTTCCCGTTCCGCTCGCGCGGCCAGGTGATCGAACAGCACGGCGGTGGCAAGCAAGATGTCGCGCCGTTCCGGCGGACTCGCCGCCGCCAACAGTTCCGGTTGGCGGAGGTGCTGCAGGAAAGACCGCGAGGCGAGCGGATCGGCCGTGAAATCCGACTGTTCCAAAGCTTGCAGCAGGTCCCGTAGCCGAGCGGTCCCCACCTGGCGGGCCAGCTCCACCAGCCGAATCGCGTACCGGGCCGCCGCGATGTCCCGATAGAACAGCGACGAAAAGCGGTCGCTTCGTGGCCGCGCGGTCGTTAGTGATCGCAAGCCCTCTGCGATATCGAACTTTCCGGTTTCCTCAAAACAACGGGCCCTCTCCCGCAGGCGTTTTTTGGCCGAGCAACGCAAGCGAAAGCAGGCTTCCCGGGGCAACCCGAGATACCCTGCAACCTGGTCTGTGTCGCCGTGCGACGGCGGATCGTGATAGAGTCTGAGATAGTCGTCGTCCCAGCCAAGATCGACTTCGACAATACGTCGCTCATTGGTCGGCAGAAGCTGAATCGCGGCCACCAGGAAGGCACCCGTTTCCAAATCATGCTCCCGCGACTCCCACTGCCTCCCCGCGTAACCCTGGCGGGCCCTCTCCTGTGCCTTGTCCTTACGGTAGATGTTGATGCACATTTGGCGGGTGATCGTGGACAGCAAGGGCTCCTCCCGTGCCCTAAGCAGGGCGTCCACTTCGCTCTTTCCCCCGAATTGCAGCCTCTCGATGAATTTGACCAACGCGTCGTGAGCGACAACATTGGGCGGGCTTCCGCCCAAATAAAACCGCCGCCCGATGGCTGTCAGACGCCGCAGGTGCAGCTCGGCGAGTTTCGCGTAGAGTAAGTCCGCGGTCTCTCGGCGGGAATCTTCGTTCTGGGCTGGATCAAGCAGGCGGTCAAGCAACTCCCGCCGCTCAGGTTCTAAGAAAGATTCGTGCATGGGATCGGTGGACCTGGGTTGTAATTTGCCGCCCGCCGGATCGGCGTCTCTACCCCTTAGACGCTCGCGGCCGGCGATTTGCGCCTGCCGCCAAAAAAACTTCTCCCCGTCCCCGGCACTCGCCTGGTGGCCAGGGACGACCATGTCACGATTCGCACCACTCGGCTCAAGTCTTTACTGGCTCAGCACTTCAACGTACGGTCACACGGCTCGCACGATGTAGCACGGCGAATATCCCGGATTTCAACTCGAGCACACCGCAGAATTGGCGTCGGCGGACGTCCACTCGGCAGGAATGCGACGAACAGTTCGACGCCCTATTAACACCATTCTGCAGGAGGTACCGCTCGTGATTCAATCCGCGTGCTTCAGTCTCACGGACACCAGGACTGCCTGGCCCGATTCCTGGTGGCCCGAGCCGCCCAGGCGACTGCCGGAGCAACGCGAAGTTGACGTGCTGATTGTAACCCGCAATCGCTGCCCCGCGGCGATCGACGCCATGAATCCACTGGCCTGGCTGTTCGACTCGCTAAGTCAGCAGGAGAATGTCACCATCGGCCGGGTCGTCGTGGTCAATGACGGCAGCACCGACTTCACGCTCGACGTGATCCGTCGCTACCAGGATCGACTTGGTGCGGAATTGTTGCTTGTGTCCGACGGACGGCGGCGCGGATCAAGCCAGGCGCGCAACCTGGGTCTGCGGCATTGCACGGCCGACCTGGTGTTTCTTTGTGACGACGATTGCCAGCTGACCAGGCACGCGCTCGGCGGACTGCACCAGACATATCTGCTGCAAAAGCGGCGCGATCCGGCCTGTGCCGCCGTCCACCTGGCGTTTTACCAGCGGGCGGTCCGCCCCGAGAAACTGGTTGCGTCGCGGCAGATCGGGATGGTCGACGAGCGGCGAGGTGTGTTCCAAACGCATCTGCGAAGTTTCCCGCGCGAGTACGCGCATCGGCCGCGGTGGCTGGATCGCCAATCCGCTTTACTGGCCCCGCTGCCGATTCGCCACCTTTGCGGCGTGTTCCTGGCCGAGCGCCGCGCGATCGCGGAATGTGGCTTTCCGGAGGACTTTCCCTGGGCCAACGCGTTCTGCGAGGAACTGGAACTCTCGCTCCGCTTGCTGGCTCGGGGCCGGACGCTCTATCACCAGCCGGACCCGAAATTCTTCGCCCTGCACTACAAGGCCGGCTGGCAAGATCCCGCCGGTCCGGCCACCGTCCCGGCAGAGGGCGAGTTTCGCTGCTTCGGCTCCGTGGGGCGACTGAACTCGCGGATCCTCGCCGCCGATCAACCTCGCCTGGACTCGGGCAACCGCGTCGACCTGGAAACGTGGTGCTACTCCAAGCTGATCTCCTACCTGGTCTGCCTGGGCCGGCGCTCGCGTCCCGGCGGGCTCCGCTGGATGAAGCGCGGCTGGCGTGCCTTCGTCCGCGATAACTCCGATCAGTTCTACGGACACTCCAGCACGAAAATTGAGTCGTCTGTCGAGCGGGCTCGACTGTGGCAGGCCGCCCTCCGCGACGGCCTGCGATTTCTGGCCAAGCAGGATCCACGGAGCGCTCCCACATGCGGCACTTGACTCACCTCCAGCCGTGGCGGCGCAAACCGGGCCACTCCGAGACAGGACTCGCCGTGTGGCACGGCAAGCTCGCGTTCTATAAACGCTATGAAGACCCTGCTCACTACGCGGTCGAGACACAGGCTCTCGACCTGCTGCGAAGCCACGCGCCAGTTGCGTTTCGGTTCGTGGACTACATCGCCGCGTCTTTCAGGTCTTCCACCATTGCCTTTCCCAGATATCCCCGCGATGCCTCGCGGGCGGCAAGCGAGTCTCGGTCGCCAGAGCAAGTAGTTGCCGCGGTCTGCGACCAGATCGTCGAGGAGATCGCCGCGGTGGGCAACCTGCCGCTCGACCGACTGCCGCTCCGGGCCGCCGAGCCATGGCATTTCCTGCACCGCATGGCACCACATCTGGACGAGGGACTGCGGCCGCTTTTGGAGTTGCTACCGCATTCCCCACGGCAGCAGATCGTCTTCCGGTACGATCCGCAGTTGGACAATTTCCTGGTGTCGGATTGCCAGACGCGCCTGGAAATCTGGAGCATCGACTTCTCGATGTGGCGCAGGATGCATCTTGCCTATCCCTTTGCGTTCCTCTGGCACGATCTGCTCGAACGACCTCGCCCCAACCTCGATCCGCGTGCACTCGGCGCCGTGATTCTGAACCGATTCGAGAACTGGCTGAAGTCTTGCGACGGCGGCGGCCAGGACGCGCGAGCCTGGCTGCTGGCGTGCCGCGCCGAGGCGCTGGCTCATGAGTTGGACGGGTATACGCGACGAGGGCACACAACAATTGCCCAGCAGAAGAACAACCGCCTGAATCAGACACTTCGAGAGTTCGCCCAATGCCACTCGTAATCGACACCGACGGCTCCCGGAGGCGCGCGCTCTGGACGCTGCTGAACGAACTGCTGATCCCGGTTCGCGGCCAGATGGAAGCCGCGGTGATTGTCGGCTCGCTGGCTTACAATTGGGATGACCATGTGTTCACCACCTCGGATCTCGACCTGCTGCTGGTCGTCGAGCACTCGCGCTTCGCCGAGTTTCTGGCAGGCCTGCACCCGCTGCCTGGCCATCAGCCCCAGGTGCTGGCCGCGGCGGCGAGCTACATGGAACACGGGACTGTGGACATGGTGTCGCTCAAGTCCCAACGGCGGGACGTGGGCTTTACCGTGCATGTCTGCCCACTGCGTCTCTTCACCGCGATGTGCGTGTGGGAGGTGCGCGATGTGCGGGCCTGGCGCTTGACAGCCAAGATTGCTCAGGAAGTGCTGCTTGGATTCGCCGGGCGCCTCGTCACCTTCGAGCCGCGCAACGAACCGCTGGACACCGGCGTCTGTCACACCGTGCCGACCTCATTGGAACGGGACGGGCGCTGGTTCGTGGGCATTCCCCACGGGCGACTGCTGCATTGTCCTCGTGTGGTCATGGACAGGACGGGCGGCGTTCAGTTGGCGTTGAATCGACTATGGAACTGCTTCCTGGATCGCTTTGTTCTGGAGTCGCCACGCCCAATGGACCTGCGCCGCCACCATCCGCTCGACACGCTTGCCAAGGCTCGTCACTTCGGTCCCCTGGCAAGGTCAGGTCTGCTCGCCCGCACTCAGCAATACCTGGTAACATCGGGCGTGCTGGCCGAAAACGACGAGTCACTGCTCGGCGGCCACCGGGCAGGTACGGGGCAGTGACACGCTCGGTAAGATTTCTCTGGCGAGGATGGCATGCGACGCGCGGTGTCGGCTAGAATACAGCCAGTTCGCCAGTGCCGAGCCGCCACGCAGATGATACTTCTCAAATGACGCAACCAACCTCGGACAACCGCCACGTTGCTCGCAAATTGTCGCTCGCCGAGGACAACGACGAGGGGCTTGTTTTGGCTGCGACGCCGGCCGAGCGACTGCAGATGGTCTGGCCGATGACCCAGGACTGCTGGGCGTTTGTGCCCAACTATGATGCTAAACTCGAATTTCAAAGACATGTTGAGCGCCTTGAACGCCGCGGGCGCTGAGTATCTGCTGATTGGCGCTTACGCGATGGCCGTTCATGGTTGCCCCCGCGCCACCGGGGACATCGATATCTGGGTTCGTCCGACTCCTGCGAACGCGGCCAGAGTCTGGCAGGCCTTGCGGCGCTTTGGAGCACCGCTGTCGCGTATGAGGGAGACCGACTTCCACACTCCAGACAATGTCTACCAGATCGGCTTGCCGCCTCAGCGAATCGATATTCTGACTTCCGTGTCCGGCGTGGACTTTGACGCTGCCTGGGCGGAGCGTCTGCAGATTGAGGTGGAAGATCAGACGGTCACCGTCATTGGCCTGCGGCAACTGTACCAGAACAAGCTGGCCTGCGGGCGCGACAAGGATATGCTGGACGCCAAGATCTTGAAGCGGTTGTTAGATTGATCTGGCATCCAGGGGAAGCGTGCGTGCCGTAGACCTGGTTGCTGACGGCTTCCTGGGAGGGCGGCGTGATCATGCGTGCTTCGAATCGACGTGGCGGGCGGCGGAGTCGGCGGGGCAGGGGGGAGCCGAGAAAGTCAAGGCGAGTTGTCTTTGAACAGCTTGAGCCCCGGCAGTTGCTCACAGGTTCCTCAACGGTCAGTGGCCTGGCCTACGAACTGCTCCAGCAGCAAGTCGACGCGGTGGGGCAGGACTTTTTTGCTTACCGCGACGCCGACTCGGCGTTGAATCATGGCACGCCATCGGGCATCTTCCCGGCGGAAGACCGCGAGCTGATTCGACTGGATGCTACCTGCGTCAGCAGCACGACGTCGGCCACGGGCTGCTCGGAAGATCCGCTGGCGGTGGACCGCCAGCGAGGCACCGTGATGCAGGTTGAGTTTCTGCCGCTGGGCGCCGGCCAGTTCGCTGGTCTGGCGATCGAGGAGCCGGCGGGATTCCTCGACCATGGCCAGGGCAACGGCTACGACCTGACAGGAGCGACGCACCTGGTCTTCGAGGCCCGCAGTCCGACGCCGGGCGGAGTTCGCGTGCAGTTCGCCGTGGCGGGCAGAACGACCGCCTTCCAGCAGGTGCCCCGCAGCGATGGCTTCGTCGAATTCTCGCTCAGCCTGGACGAGTTGCAGGTTTCCGCCGCCGAACTTGCCGATCTGCAGTGGTTGTTCTCGATCGCCACCAACGACGTGCATGCTTCCGGCGGCGGCATCGTGCTGCTGGACAACATTCGCTTTGAACCCACGCCCGCGGATCCGTTTCGAACGCTGGACCTGCCTCGCGAGCGGCTCGGTCTGCCGCTGGGCAACGAGACGTTCGGCGCGGTGCCGGCAACCGACACGCCGTTCGGCCCCGACCAGGTGCTGGCCAACCTGGCCACCACGTACGAAGCCTCGCTGACCGTGCTGTCCCTGCTGGAACGAGGCACACAGGCCGACGTGGCCCGCGCCAGGCTGATCGCCGACTCGCTGCTGTACGCCCTGCGAAACGACCAGGCCGAACCCAGTGGTCTGCCGACGGCCGTGAATCCGCAAACGCTGGAGGTGGTTCGCGGCCTGCACGATGGGTACTTTGCCCACGACCTGCCGCTGATCAACGACCAGCCGTCGGGACCGACCAGCGGCCAAGTCAAACTGGCGGGGTTTGGCGTGAACTCCACGCGCTGCGATCCGAACCCGGAGCCAAATGAAACTTACAGTTTCTGCCTGCTGCAGGACGGCGCGACCGCTGGGAATAACGCCTTCGCCGTGTTGGCATTTCTGGCCGTTTATCGGCAGTCGGGCAATGCGGAGTACCTGGATGCCGCCCGCGAAATCAGCCACTGGATCGTCGAGATGCTGCGGGACAATTCGAACAGCGGTTATGGCGGGTACTACTTTGGCTTCAACGAAGGCGGTGAAGTTCCCCGCGTGCTGCGGACCGCCAAGTCGATCGAGAACAACGCCGACATTTACGCCGCGTTCAGCCAGTTGGCGGCCATCGAGCGGGCTCTGGGCAATGCCGGTGATGCCGACACCTGGCAGCAGCACGCGATTCATGCCGGCGACTTTGTGATGGCCATGTACGATCCGGGCGATCCAGTGCGCAACGACGACGGACACTTTTACGCGGGAACGGTTCCCCTGGGAACGTCGCCTGGCCCAGGCGTGATTCCCAGCGGCGACTTGTCGCAGACACGCGGAACCGACGTGATCAATCTGGCTGAGTTCCTGGACTCCAACACGTTCACGACACTGGCCCTGGCCCGTTCGCTCCGCTATCGATCCCAGATCGACTGGCGAGAACCGATCCGATATCTGCTGGAACGGTTCGCGGTCCAGGACGGGCAAGGCGTCACGGCCAACGGTGCGACTTTCGAAGGGTTCAGTATCGTCCATTCGCCGGAACCCGACGCCAGCCGGTTGGGAAGTCCCAGCCCCAGCGGCATCGCCTGGGAGTTTACCGCCCAGGCCGTGGTCGCGATGCAGTTCGTGGACGCCTTGTACGGCACCTCGGAATTTCGCCAGGCGGCCGCGCACTATTTGCGCGAAATCGAGCGGGCTCAAACGCTGGCTCCGTTCGCCGACGGACGGGGAATGGTGGCCGCCACGCTGGATGGCGAAGATGAAACGAACACTCCGTTTCCCGCCCGCGATCACTGCCTGACCACTCCGTTCCAGTGCATTCCGGAGCGCGTGGGAATGGCCGCGACCAACTGGGCGATTTACGCCGCCGAGGGCCTGAACATCCTCGCCCCGCAACTGCCGCTGCCGCTGAGTTCAGGGCAGGAGTTCGTCGTGGACAATTGGAACAACGAAGTCACGCGGAACGACCTGGGGTTCAACGACTTCGCGGGAAACACGGGCACAACCGAAACCGTGGCCGGCACAACCCGGCTGGAGTTGTCGCGCCAGTCCCGCGGCGACACGGGCGGCAGTCTCGAATTGTCGTTCGACTTCACAGGGCAGGGCAGTGAGGTGTTCGCCGGCTATTTCGCCTCGCTGTTTGGCCTGACCGATACGCTGATTTCGCTGGATGGCGATCCGGCCGAGCCCGCGGATACGACCAGGTTGCCGGGATACTTCCTGGATACGCAAGACGTGTATCGCGGTTCACTGCCGCTGGCCGGTCGCAGCCTGGAGCAACTGGCTTTCGACTACCAACGGATCTCACCCGAACCGATCACGTTGAAAGTCGAACTGCGGGATGAAGCGGGCTGGGACGTTTTCACGCGCCGCCCGCTGGCTGGTCCCGCGGCAAGCTGGCGGACGATCGTGCTGGACATTCCGGCCGACTTTCAGGATTCGATCAGCGGCGGCGGCGATCCGTCGGCCTTCAACTGGCGGGAATTGTCCACGCTGTCCGTGATCATCGAACGCAACAACGTGGGGGCCGGGATTGCGAATCCCACCAGCGGCCAGTTCCTGCTGGACAACTTGCGTCTGCTGGACAACGACGGACAGTATCCGGATCTGGAACGGATTGCCGATCCCACCGCCCACGCGCCGCACCATCTGTACGAAGAAGGCTTCCTGGACCTGGTGCGGGCCAGCAGCCTGCGATACTTCGTCGACTGGAGCTCCACCGACCCGCGGACCGGAGGACTGGTGCAGGACCGCTCGACGTTCGCCGACTTGATGACCGCGGGTGGTGCCGGATTTCAATTGACGGGCCTTGCCGTGGCGGCCGAACGTGGATACCTGGCACGCAGCGACGCGGCCCAGCGAACGAGAAACATCCTGCGAATGCTGCACGACCAGCCCCAAGGTCCCGCCGCCGTGGGCACTGCCGGCAACCAAGGGTTCTTCTATCACTTCCTGGGCATCGACGGCTTGCGGAAGCAGAATTTCGATTTCAGCGAAACGACGGATCTTGACGAGTCGTTAAACACGGTGGAGCTGAGCACCATCGACACGGCCCTGGCGGTGGCCGGCGCTGTGACCGCTGGCCGATACTTTGCCGCAAGCTCGCCGTTGGAGCAGGAGATCCGCGAACTGGCCGAGGCAATTTACGCCCGCGTCAACTGGAAGTTCATGCTGGACGACGAACGCTTCACCAACAGCCGGCAGTTCTTCCTGGGCTGGAAACCCAACGAGACGCGCGACGACGACAGTGGCCGCTACGGCCGCTTCAAACTGGACGATAGCCCCGACCAGCCGACCGGGCAATACTCCAGCCGGCCCGATGGCAACGTCGAACTGCCGGCAACACTCGACTACTACACGGACGAAGGCTTGCTGATCGCGCTGTTGGCGATGGGCTCGCCCAATCCCGACCATCGGGTCGGCCGCGACGTATGGGACGCGATGATCCGCGACGAGGGTGGCGGGACGTTTGTGCGTACATACCCCGGCGCGCTATTTACTTACGAGTTTGCCAGCGTCTGGCTGGATACGGAGGTCCTGGGCACCGACAACCATCAGCCATTCGGCGGGCGAGCCGCTCGACCGACGAATTTCTTCCACAACAGCCGGGAAGCGATCCTGGCAACCCGCGAGCACACGTCGAGCAACCCCGACGAGCGGGCCAGTTGGGAGGCTGGCGGCGGCGCCACACGCTGGGGCCTCAGTGCGGCCGAAGGGCCGTTTGACGGCTACTCGGCCCACGCGGCGCCGACCGCCGCCATCGCGATCGACGCCGGATTCGTGACGGCGGCCGCGGGGTATGCGGTGCAGGCCGAAGCGGGCAGCGGCGACGGTACCATTATGCCTCGCGGCAACGCGGCGGGTGGCCAGACGGTCCATCTTGGTGCGGACCAAACGCGGACTATCGTCGCCGCCGTTCCCGTCCGGACGGAATACACTTTGCAGGTCCGCTACAGCAACGACAACTTTGGACCTACCGAAACGCTCGAAGTCTTTGTCGATGGCCAATCCATCGGGACCTTTTCGGCCGAAGACACGGGAAACTTCGGCGCCGGCTGGAATGTGTTCGCCGACAGTCCGGCACTGGGGCCTGTCGCGCTGGATCCGGGCGAGCACACAATCAGCCTGCTGGTCACAGGAGGAGACGGATATGGCGTGGAAGTGGATCAGGTGACGCTGCGGCACGCCGATCTGCTGCGGCCGCTGGAAGATGGTACCACCACGGTTTATGGCGCCGGCAGCGCGATCAAGCATGTTCCTGATCTGGCGGTCGCGGCCCTTTGGGAGGCGATCTCGCTGGGACTGTTTCACCCCCGCTTTGGCTTCGCCGACGCCTTCAATCTGAATATCAACGACGCGGTGATCTCCGAGCAAACGGGCGGCGAGATTCTGCGTACCGACGGCGCCTGGGCCAATCTGACGGGCTTCAGCATCGATCATGGACCGATGGCAATCATGATCGACAACTACCTGCAGGACGATTTCGCTCCACGGCTGTTCATGTCGCACCCGCAAATCGCCAGCTCCCTGGCCACTCTCTTCCCTGGACGGCAAGTCTTCACCTTGTCGCTGGCCGGCGGGCGGATTGCCGAGGACGGCGGTGGACTGACCGCCACGATCACGCGCTGGAACAGCGACAATACGGACGAGTTGACCGTGCGATTGACCGCCACGAACGCCGCGGGCGTGCTGGTTCCAGCGACCGTCAGCATCCTCGCCGACCAGATGTCGGCCGAATTCCCCGTCGAAGTGATGGATGACATCTTGATCGAAGGCACTCAATCCGTGGTGATCGTCGCCCAGGCGAACGGGTTTGAACCCGTGAGCGAGTTGCTGGAGGTAGACGATCAGGAGACCTGGCGAAATCCGTTCAACCGGTACGACGTGATTGCCGACGGAACGATCGCCCCGAATGACGTCCTGGCCATCATCAACACGATCAACGCCTTCGGCGCTCGACCGCTTCCCTTGCCGCTGGTGCCGCCGGCCATGCGGCCAGCATTCTACGACGTGACGGGTGACGGCAACGTGGCCCCCAATGACGTCTTGGCCGTGATCAACTATGTCAACGCGAATCCGGGCGCCGCGGGAGAGGCGCCGGTGGTCGCCGAGCCGGCCGCCGCGCCGGTAATCGCGCCGCCGAGCAGACTCGGCGCCGTGGACCCGCTGGCGGACAGCAGGCAACCGCGGAACGCAATGGCGACCGCGACCCGCGTCCGTGGCGTGACGTACGCCGCCAGCGCCGAGTTGCCGCCGCGCGCGGCCGGTTCATGGTTGGGTCTGAACCTGGGGTCCGGCGGCACGCAGCCTTCGGTGGCAGAGCCTCGCCGAAAGGCAGAGTCCGAACTGGAGCAGACTCCAAGTACCTTGGAGTTGAGTGTCCAGGGCAGACCCGACGGGAAAGTTGCACTCGTGTCGGGAGAAACAGCGGGCTGACGCCCGCCGCTCGCCAGGCGAGCGCGCGACGCGAGCCGCCAGGCGAGCGGGGGACGTGAGTCCCCTGTTTCTGGCATCAGACGGCCAATCGATCAATCAAGGACACGGCGCTTTGTCGACTGTCGCGTCGGGGAACGAGGCGCGAGGGACGACAGCCGGGCCCGGAGAAACAGCGGGCTGACGCCCGCCGCTCGCCTGGTAAGCGCGCGACGCGAGCCGCCAGGCGAGCGGGGGACGTGAGTCCCCTGTTTCTGGCGTCAGACGGACAATCGATCAATCAAGGACACGGCGCTTCGTCGACTGTCGCGTCGGAGAACGAGGCGCGAGGGACGATTGCGGGGCCCGGAGAATCAGCGGGCGGGCGCCCGCCGCTCGCCTGGCCGCCGCTCGCCTGGCGAGCGAGAGTCAGTTGCGACGAAAGATGAAATACGCGGCGCCGGCGATGCAGAGCGCGGCCCACAAGTAGTCCAGCGTCACCTTCTGCTTCATGTACAGAATCGCGAACGGCACGAACACCGTCAACGCGATGATCTCCTGCAGGATCTTGAGCTGAGCCAGATTCATCACGGTGTGGCCCGTGCGATTGGCCGGCACCTGCAACAGGTACTCAAAGAACGCCACGCCCCAACTTGCCAGGGCCGCGATCAGCCAGGGACTGGTGGATAGATTCTTCAGGTGCCCATACCAGGCGAAGGTCATGAAGATGTTGCTGCAAGTCAAGAGGATGATTGTCGTCAGATAGGGTTGCATAGCAATTGACCTCTGTGGTCGATTTGGAAACCGACGTCATTTCGGGGGTTTGGATAAATCGGCGCCGGGCGCGAAGCGATTAGCCGATCGGAAAGTATCGACCGGAGGTCCGCTGGCGCGGCAGGGTTGTGTTCACGTGATCGTAATTCCTGGGGGCAGCCAGGTCACCAATGGAACGCTGCGAAACATCGAACCTGGCCAAGACATTTTTCTGTTTGCTGGACCGGCCGGCAACCGTCGCGGCCCAATTCTCCCCGCCCCAGATGCACTCAACCCAGTTCACGACAATCCCCCATCCCGCCAAATCGACCCCAGAGGTCAATAGCGGATGTACGAAGCCAGGCAACGGGCCAGGCAGCAGGTCCTGGCGGACGTGAAGCGGCAGAACCGCTTGAGCATGTGGGGCTTGGCCTTCAATCTCCGGGAGATCGTGCCCGCCGGGTCGCTGGCGGACAACTACCTGGGAGCGGCCGAGGAAGCGGTGGCGGCCGCTCAGTTGCAGGGACAATTGAACGTTGTGAATGGACTGACAAACATCCTGGTGGAGGGCTTCAACACATCCATGTATGTGATGTTCGGAGTTCCCACGACCGCGCTAACCAACTTTGTCAACACGGCGGCGGGTGAGGCGGTGCTGCCGACGG
>JAGFJK010000475.1 GCA_024102795.1 Pirellulaceae bacterium | reverse complement strand
TTCGCAAGACGCTTTCGTCTTCGAGGATCCCTATTGGCATGGCTGGAGCGTGTGGTGCGCCGGGACGGGAATCACGATGCTGCTGCCTGGCGGGATCGCCAAGCAAGCCGGGCCTGCCTTGAAGGGCACCTCGATCGGGCGTATGTTTACAGGGGTCTCCAAGTCCCAGAGCGGCGCGGTGGAAGCCGTCGTGAGCCAGGCCAAGAGCCTGACGCCCAAGGTAGGCAAAGTCAGGCTGCCAAGGTCCACGGCCAGGGCCGGGCAGGTGGTGGAAGCGATTAAGGGGACGCCAAGGATAGGAGCGGCGAGCCGGGCAAAAGGGTACGGCGATTGGTTCCCATTTTGGAATGACCGCGGTGGAGAGACATTCGCGTGGGCTGTCAAGGACCGCAAGTTCCTAGGGCCAAAGTACCTTCCAGGGGTCAGAAACTTCGATCGTCCCGGAACACTCGCACACTTGGACACGGCGGCACACGAAGGCGTACACGCGTTTGTAATCAAACATCTTCCTTCGATCCACGATGCGGGAAGACTGCGAATCGGGAACGTGCCAGTGGGTGCGCCACTCAAATACTTGGAGGAGGTTGTTGCATACGGCGTGGGGCACTTGCGTGCGGGACGCATTCATGGCGTTCCGTTCAACGTAATAGAGCCGCTATTGTCATCGTCGCTTACCAACGGAGAAAAAGCGGTTACGATTTTCACGATGCTAGTCGGCGGTTGGGGGATCTATGAATACAACAACTAGCCTTTTCGTTGTAGTCGTAGTCATTGGTTTTCTAGCAGTGGTATGGTTCTGCCGTTCGGAGGTACGTCAACGATGGAGGATGTTGGCGGAAAAAGGACTCGTTGTTACGGCAGAATCGGTCGATGTTTCGGAGATTCGGCGAGTAATTACGATTGACCTTGGTTTCGGTAAGGAGACATGGTTGCTAACGAAACCCGAATTGAGCGTCGATCGAATGAACCGCATTGTCCAAGACGCCGTTGTTTTACACCGTGAATCCCCAATTCCTGAGTCACTCGCTGTACGTCGAGAAAAGGCAAGCATACGGTTTTGAAGTGAGCTAGTCTTGTAGTGTCCCGCACCGGCGGGATCTGGAATTTCCCCCGTGGTGGGTTGGCATAATACCATCCCGTGGAGGATTTTCCCATGAGTAAGACTCGACGACACTTCCCCGACACCGTGAATGCCGAGCTGATATTCTTGCCACCGACTTTTCCGGCCCACGAATTCACGGCCCAAAGTGCCAAGTGTTGATTTTCGTGACGTCCAGTTCTATTCTTGAGTTGGATCCTGAATGGGGAGGTCGAAATGAATTCCAACGCTGTTCTCGGGGATGTCGAAATCCTTTCCGACATTATGAGTTGCGGGACGCCAGATTTTGATGTAGGCGCGGCACGCGCCGTCTTGAGTCTCGGATTCTCGGAATCCCAGAAGTCTCACATGTTAGAGCTCGCCGACAGGAATAACCGCGGTCAGCTTTCCCCGGCGGAACACGATCAAATGGAGAGCTATCGGCGAGTTGGGAATTTCCTGGCGTTGCTACATGCCCGGGCCCGGCTCTCGCTCATGCACGCCAGCCAAGATCCCACGTAAACCAGCCCATGGATGCCGGGCTCCGCCGACTTGTCTTCGAACGCGTGTGGCCAGTGCGAATACTGCACGATGCCCAGCGATTGGGATCCTTTGCCGTTCTGCATCGATCATATTATCGCCCAGCAGCACGCGGGTCCCACGATCGAGTCCAATCTGGCCCTTTCCTGCTTCAGTTGCAATACGCATAAGGGGCCGAACATTGCGGGGCTCGACCCCGATAATGGTCAACTCACCCGTTTGTTCCATCCGCGCAACGACACGTGGATTGAACATTTCGCTTGGATTGGTCCCGTTCTTCATGGGAAATCCCCCGTCGGTCGCGCTACTCTTCAGGTGCTCAACATCAACGATCCGGTCCGAATCGAGCATCGTCGTTTGCTGCTGCAGGAGGGCGTTTTCCCAGGACGCCGCCCTCCGACATGAATACGACCATTCTCTGGGTGATCTACACTCGCCAGTCGCTCGCCACGGCCCAACAGTTCTCATCGTGCGTGGCACAACGCTAGGTTTTTGCCGCATTCATCGTCATCCATCCCGGCTGGTGTTGGAATGAGTTGGCTTACGACCACGAAGGCAAGTCAGGCGAGAGCCTGCAGCGTGTCGATGGCCGGGACCCATCGAGGCGTATCGGATCGCCACGGCTCAAGCCGGGCGCGACCATCGAGTGGCGCTGGCCACCGCCGCCGTGAACCTGGCCAGTGGCGGAAGCCAGCAGGACCACGCCGATGCCGTGTCGGCGGCGGATGCGGGTAAGCAGGCGGCCCAGCGGCAGGCCAGCAGCGACTTCGGAACCGACGAGACGGCGGCCAGCGGCGCTCGGCGGATCGCCGCGGCCGATGCCGATTTGCTGTTCGCGCAGCAGCGTGGGGACGCCGATGTCGATTGGGTCACAGCCGCTGCCGGCGCGTACGAAACTTACTTGATCGCTGAAGCCACGGCCCACGCGACTCGCGTGAACCAGATCGCCGCGGCCATCGCGGACTCCAGCACGACGGAGGCGGACACCTACGCGAGCGCGATGCAAGCGCTGGCTACCACCGCGCCGTCCCCTTGGGCCACGCTGGAGTCCGACCAGGCGGCCGCTCGGCGCGACCGCATGGCGGCGGAAGCGACGGCGTCGGTGGCGCGGGTTGGAACGACCAGCGATGCCTGGCGCGACTATCAGGTTGCCCAGGCGATCGCACTGAAAGTACACGCCCTCGCCTTCGTGGAGAGTGAAAGGGAACTGGCGGTGGCAACGGCCACCGCGGCGCGTGACCGCGCCGTGTCGGAGTCGGATGCCGAGATCGCCTTGGCGGCCACCGGCCACTATTCGGGCGAGCTTCCCAACTCGCTGGGCACGCTCACTTCCAGTTTCAGCACGCCGGCCGCTTCGTCCGAACACTACACGCAGTTGATCAGCGGCAGCGGGATCGGGCCTGAGGGCGGACCGGTCTTCGCACCGCCGGTGCCGCAACCGCGAGTCGGCGGCGATCAGCTTGACATCTCGAAGTTCAACCCGACCGATCCCAGCCAAGTCCGCGACGATCTGGGCTACGTCGAGATGACGCGGCGCTGGATGGAGACACGAGGTGATCGCGCCGAGCAGTACGTGGAGTTCCGAGAGCAGCAAGAGCGGCAGGCCAGCGGCGACTCCAGTTGGTTGTACGAAGCCAAGCAACGGGGCAAGCAGCAGGCGCTGGCCGAGGTGAAGCGGCAGAACCGCCGCAGCACGTGGGGCTTCGTGTTCAATCTGCGGGAGATCGTGCCCGCCGGATCGCAGGCGGACAACTACCTGGCAGCGGCCGAGGAAGCGGTGGCGGCCGCCCAATTGCAGGGGCAGTTGAACGCGGTGAATGGACTGACAAACATCCTGGTGGAGGGCTTCAACACATCCATGTATGTGATGTTCGGAGTTCCCACGACCGCGCTAACCAACTTTGTCAACACGGCGGCGGGTGAGGCGGTGCTGCCGACGG
>JAGFJK010000460.1 GCA_024102795.1 Pirellulaceae bacterium | reverse complement strand
CGAAGCGCCTGCCGCTGGCGTGCCGGAGGCTGAGCCGGCTAGCGCGGCGCCGCGAGTGATTGACGAGCTGCCGGACCGCCGCTGGTATCCGGTGATCGACTTCAGCCGCTGCACGAACTGCATGGAGTGCATTGATTTCTGTCTGTTTGGCGTGTACGGCGTGGACGCGGCCGAGACGATCCTGGTGGAGCAGCCGGACAATTGCCGCAAGGGGTGCCCGGCGTGCAGCCGGGTCTGTCCTGAGAACGCGATCATTTTCCCTCAGCACAAGACGCCGGTGATCGCCGGCGCGCCGGGAGAAGCGGGCGGGCTGAAGATCGACCTTTCGCAACTGTTCGGCAAGCCGGACGCGGTGGAAGTGGCGGCGGCGGAGCGGGACGAGCAGTTGTTGCTGGCCGGGCGGGACGCGGTCGGCCTGAGCGTCGGGATTCCCAAGCGGCAGCAGGACAAGCCGGACCAGCCCAAGGACGCACTCGACAACCTGCTCGACTCGCTGGACGAGCTGGACCTGTAGGCGGGCGGCTTCGATTCAGAGCAGCCGTCAGCTCTGTTGACGTCGTTCCTTAGGTCCGGGCAAGCGCTCGCGAATCCCGCCGGCTTGCCCGGCGGATCGTTCGGCTTTTAGCTACTGCCGTTCAAATTAGCCCGACGCGTCAGCGAGGGAGAGACGCACTGGCTCACGATTGAGCGACGGGCGTGTCGGCCGCCGTTTCCGGCGCCGTCCGCGTCTCTTTCCAGTTGGCGGCCTGGAAGTGCTTGCCATAAGCGCCGTAGTCGTTGAACCAGAATCGCTTGGCCAGCCGGTAGGCCCAGCTTTTTTCCGGTATTTCCTGCCCCGGATGGTACTGCGAGGGCCGGGTCTGCATGGCGTCCAGTTCGGCCAGCGCGGTTTGCCGGGCCGTCGTGTCGCGGGCACCGTGCCGCTGCACCAGTTCCTTCAGCAGATCGGGCCGTTCCAGCACGATGCAGCCGCGCGTGTGTTCGGCCGCCGTCTGGCGAAAGTCCCGCAGGAACTCCGACTGGTTGAACGTCTCCTTCAGCGACCGCTGGTCGTGGATCGATTCGCTGGCGAACTGGATGATCGGGCACGGTTCGATGTCGCCCCAGGGGCTGACGTGGTGCGTGAAACCGGTGGCCGCCGGGCAGAGCGCCTGGCCCTCGCCGTCGTAGTAGGCGTCGATGATGATGATCGGCTTCTTGGCCCGCATCTCGACCACGAACCGGCGAGCCTGCTGCTGCTGTTCGGGCGTCAGCGCCAGTTGAGGCGCCGCTTCGGGGCCGACGGGCCGATAGATGTGGAACCAGGTGTACAGCACGCCCATCTCGATCAGCCGGTCGACCCACTCCTCGCGCAACAGATCGAAATTCGTCTGGCACAGGCTGGTGCAAACGCCGGTCATCACGCGATGGTTCAGGCAGTTCTGCAGTCCTTCCATCGTCTTGCTCAGCACGCGCAATTGGCCCCGCCGCTCGTCGCTCACGATCTCGTTGCCTTCCACGCTGACCAGCGGCGTCACGTTGCCCAGTTCGCGCAGCCGGGCGGCCACGCGGTCGGTGATGAAGTGGCCGTTGGTGAACACCTGGAAGTAGCAGTCGCGGTGCCGAGCCAGAATCTCCAGTAGTTCGCCATGCATGAACGGTTCGCCGCCCAGGATGCCGAAGAACGAGTTGCCCATTTGCTTGGCTTCGGTCACCAGGCGGTCCATCGCGTCCACGTCGATCTTCTGTTGCTTGGCGGCCACGTCCACCCAGCAGCCCTGGCAGCGCAGATTGCAACTGTTGATGATCGAGATGTACAGGAATGGCGGGAAGAACTCGCCCCGCTTCAACCGCCGCTTATGCAGGTGCACCGAACGGATGCCTTTGAAGCCCAGCGTCCAGACCGCCTTGCCCAGCAGGCGCTTGTCGGTTTCCAGCAGCAGGCGGCGTGCCATTTTCAGATACATGCAACTTTCCTGGCGGGTTCTGGGTGGGGCGCCGGATCGGCTGGCCGGCGCGACTCGTCCCGATTGATTATATCCGCCCCGCTCGGCCGCGCACACCGAGCGATTGCCCTGCCCCGGCAGCGGGTGACTCGACATGCGCCCCCGCGCCACCTAAACTTGAACTCCGCTACTTGAAGTCCGCCAGCCCTGCCTGACATCCCACGTCGGCTCGGCCGTCACGTTGGTCGCGCAGCCTCGTCGCCAGGTCCGCATGATTGATCCCGCCCGACTCCTGGAAGCCTACGAGCGAGCGCGGCGGGACTTGTTGGCGGAACGGAATCCCCCCGGCTGCTGGACGGGAAAACTCTCCACGTCGGCCCTTTCCACAGCCACTGCCGTCAGTGCCCTGGCGGTGGCCGCACGCTCGGCTGATGGCACGGTCACCACCAGGCCAGCGAGCGAATCGCCAGCGGAGCGCCTGGTCCGCGGCGGCGTGCGCTGGCTGGTCGAGAACCAGAACCAGGATGGCGGCTGGGGCGATACGCCGCGGAGCTATTCGAATATCGCCACCACCATGCTCGTCCAGGCGGCGTTGCACCTGGCGGGCGAGGCCGCGCAGCACGCGAAACTGCTGGAACGCGCGGCTCGCTATGTCGAGCGGCAGGGCGGCGTGGCCGGTCTGCGGCGCCGCTATGGCCGCGACAAGACGTTTGCCGTACCCATTCTGACCAATGCCGCGCTGGCCGGCCTGGTGCCTTGGAGCGAGGTGGCGGCGCTGCCGTTCGAGCTGGCCTGCGTTCCGCAGAGCTGGTACCGCTTTCTGCAACTGCCGGTCGTCAGCTATGCCATCCCGGCGCTGGTGGCGGTGGGCCAGGCAGGCTACTGCCATCGCCGGCCTGGGAATCCATTACTGCGAGCGCTCCGGGCGCGGGCCGTGGAGCCCAGCCTGCGCGTGCTGCGGCGCATGCAGCCGGCCAGCGGTGGATACCTGGAAGCGATCCCGCTGACCAGCTTCGTGGTGATGAGCCTGGCGTCGACCGGCCGCGCGGCTCACCCCGTGGTCCAGTCGGGTCTGAGCTTTATCGAGCAGAGCGTGCGGGAGGACGGCAGTTGGCCCATCGATACCAACCTGGCCACCTGGAACACGACGCTGGCGATTAACGCGCTGGGCGCCACGGACCCGGCCATCGCTCAATCGGACTGCCTGACGTGGCTGCTGAGCTGCCAGCACGCCGAGCGGCATCCGTTCACGGGAGCCGAGCCGGGCGGTTGGGGCTGGAGCGACCTGAGCGGCGCGGTGCCCGATGCGGACGATACGCCCGGCGCGCTGCTGGCCCTGCACAGTTGGCTGAACGTGCCGGAGCTGGATGATGCCGATCAGCAACGGATCGACGAAGCGGCCCGTTTGGGCTGCCAGTGGCTGCTGGGTCTGCAGAATCGCGACGGCGGCTGGCCTACTTTCTGCCGAGGCTGGGGGAAGTTGCCGTTCGACCGCAGCGGGGCAGACCTGACCGCTCATGCCCTGCGAGCGCTGGCGGCCTGGCGGGAGCGGCTGGTTCAAACGCCCGCGGAGCGGCGCCGGTGGCAGCGGGCGATCGAGCGGGGGCTGGCTTACCTGATCCGCGTGCAGCAGCCCGACGGCAGTTGGATTCCATTGTGGTTCGGCAACCAGGACCATCCGCTGGAGGAGAATCCGGTTTACGGTACGGCGAAGGTCTTGCTGGCCTGCCGCGACCTGGGCTGGACCGGAACTCCGGCCGCTCGGCGGGGTTCTGCCTGGTTGGCGGCCGCGCAGCGAGCGGACGGGGGCTGGGGCGGCGGACCGGCGGGTGCCAGTGTGGAAGAGACCGCCTTGGCCACCGAGGCGTTATTGGGGTTGTCGGCATGGTCGGCGGCGGGCGGAGACCGGTTTCAGACCCATCCCATGGAAGACCTGGACGGGTCTCGGACCCGTCCTCAGGGTGGTGCTGACTGCCGCGCGGCGGCCTGGAGGGGTGTGGGGTGGTTGGTGGAGGCGGTCGAGGGGGGGCGGCACCAGGAAACCTGGCCGATCGGTTTTTACTTCGCCAAGCTGTGGTATTATGAGGAGCTCTATCCGTTGACCTTCACGGTGGCCGCGTTGGCGGCGGCCGTGGGTCAGTCGGACGGTCCCGCCCAGAACCAGCCAGCCAGTACAACTCCGACGAACCGGTATCGGGTCTAAGAGTACCTCCACCTGATTTCGTGGCAACAGCCTTCACGATCCGCGCAGCACCCCAGGGCGACGAGCTGACTTCGGCCAGACGTAAACATTGAGCAGCGAGACCGCAGCCTCCAGAAGGAACAGCATCTTGGCAACCGCACCTCTGCCTTCGGATACGGCCGTCGAACCTGAAGTGACGGCCGCTCCCGGCGAACGAAAGTCGCGTCGCCGCAGCACGTCGCATTTGAAGCTGGTGCCCGAAACGCGGGCGTTGCGGGAGGAGCTGCGCGAGCGGTGTGCTCAGGTGGCGTCTCGGCTGGACAAGTCGCTGCCGCTGACGAAGGACGAGATGGAGCGGATCGTTCGGGCGCTGCTGGACGAGGGCGGCTATCCCGAGGGATTTCTGGGCTGGGCGATGGTCCTGCTGGCCGGCGAATTCTGGCGCGAGCAGGTGGCGGCCGTGCCGCCGTCGCGGCGGCTGTTCCTGCTGCCGCATTGTTTGAAGCACGCCGAGGGGTGTCCGGCCGACTACGATGAATATGGGCTGGATTGCAAGACGTGCGGCGCCTGCAGCATTGCCGACTTTCGCACGGTGGCCGAGGAACTGGGCTACAAGGTGCTGGTGGCCGAGGGGTCGCCGATCGTCTTGAAGATCATCGTCAGCGGGTACGTGGACGCGATCGTGGGCGTGGCCTGCCTGAACGTGTTGGAGAAGGCGATCGACAAGATCCTGCTGGCCGGCATCCCGTGCATGGCGGTGCCATTGTTGTCGAGCGACTGCCGCAACACGTCGGTGGACGAGGACTGGGTGGCCGAGATGATTCGTTTGCAGCCGCAGGCGGCGGCACCGGTGACGCGTTCGTACGTGCACCTGATGCGGGCGGCGACGCGGATGTTCGAGCCCGAACGGCTGGAACAGTTGTCGCCCCGCCTGCGCGGTGGACCTCGCCTGGCGGAAGTCAACGGCCGGGGGCTGGCCGGATTGGATCCGGTGGCCGGCACCGAGGCTCTGGCGTACGATTTTTTGAGCAAGGGCGGCAAGCATTCTCGCCCGTTCATCACGCTGGCGGTTTACGATGCCATGCGGGGAGGCCAGGCGACGCTGGCCGATGGAGCGGAGCAGGCGGCCGCGTTCAGCGACAGCGTGTTCCGCGCGGCGGCATCGATCGAAACGTTCCACAAGGCGTCGCTGGTCCACGACGACATCGAGGACGACGACGGGTACCGCTACGGTGAACCGACGCTGCACCGCAAGTACGGCACGCCCACGGCGATCAACGTCGGCGACTACCTGATCGGCATGGGCTACCGGCTGGTCAGCCGTGAGGCGGCGACGCTGGGGCCCGACGTGGCGGCCGATATCCTGGATTGCCTGGCCGACGCCCACATGCGGTTGTCGGAGGGACAGGGGGCGGAACTGCTCTGGCGCGACGCGCTCGACAAACGGCTCAAACCGATCGACGCCTTGAAAATCTATGCCTTGAAGACCTCGCCCGCGTTTGAAGCGGCGCTCTACACGGGCCTGCGGCTGGCGGGGCCCGTCGACCAGTACGTGCAGCCGGTCAAGCAGTTCGCCCGCAACCTGGGCGTGGCGTTTCAGATCCTCAACGATCTGATCGATTGGCAGGGAGACGACCACAACAAGTTGGCCGCGGGCGGCGACGTGCTGGGCGGCCGGCCGACGGTCCTCTGGGCGCTGGCCCTGGAAGCGCTCCCGCCGGCTGGCCAGCAGGAACTGATGTCGCTGGTGGCGGATGACGGCCGGGCGGCGGCGTGGCGGGTGGGCCGCGTGCGGCAACTGTACCACGAAGCCAACGTGTTCGAGACGGCTCACCGGCTGGTTGACAAGCACCAGGAGCGGGCCGAGTCGATTGCCGACCAACTGCAGCCGGAGGAGTTGCGACGGTTGTTCTACTACCTGGTGGATACGGTGCTGCAGCGACCCGACGAGGCACGCGAGCCGGACGTGACGCCGCTGCTGGCGGCGTCGCTGCCGATTGTGGCCGGTCCGCCCGCCGCTGCCGGCGGCGACAACGCCTGAGCCGAGGAGTTCGATGTGACTTCGCCCGCGCCCCCTGATTTGCAAACGCTGGTCAGCTTGTTCTACGACGATCCGCGGCGGCTGGCCAGCTTCGACGAAGTGAAGGCCGACGCTCTGCCGCCGGCCTATCAGCAACTGCTGGATCATCACGATCACATGACGGTCACCGTGGAAGCGTTCCACTCCAGTGCGGTGGACGTCGAGGTGCTGGAGCGGCGGGTGGCCGAAGGGCATTATTCCCGCAAAATCATTCTGCGCCGCCAGTCCGATGGGCGTGTTGTGCAATTCGGGATCGTGCGGTTGAACCTGGAGCAGCTTCAGCCCGATGTGCGCCGGGAGATCGAGTCCGAGCGGACGCCGTTGGGGCGCGTGCTGATCGAACATGACGTGATGCGGGAGGTGCAACTGGTCGCCCTGTGGCGAGTGGGCGCCAGCCGGGAGTTGGCCCGGTGGCTCGAACTGCCCCAACCGTCGGTGACGTACGGCCGAACGGCGTTGATTTACTGCCATGGGGAACCGGCGGTGGAACTGTTGGAAATCGTGGCCCCGGTTGAATAGCGGGACGGCGCCATGAAAGCGGCGCCGTGAAAGCGGCGCCGTGAAAGCGGCGCCGTGAAAGAGGCGCCATGAAAGAGGCGATGGCAAGGTAGTCGGGTGGTGCCAGGATGACGGGCCAGCGAGCGTCCGAGTTCTGCCAGACTGGAAGCGGCGGGAGCGAAATGTTATCTTGACGTCGGTCTTCCAGCCCGCCTGATCTGCCGCCCGCTCAATCCCGTGATCCTTGTCTCAGCGACCCTGCCCTGCGAGGTATAGCCCGATGACCGCCAAGATCCTGAATCCCGGTACCCGCCCTTGGGCGGCGAGCAGTCTACTGGTGCTGGCCTTGACTCTGGCCGGTTGCAGTGGAGGCGGAGGCACTTCCGAGGGTGGTGGCGGCCGGAAGTTTCTCAGCATGGGCACGGCGCCGGTTGGCGGCACTTTCCCGGTCGTGGGCGGGGCGATCGCCGAAGTCCTGAACGCCCACAAAGGGGCGATCGACTGGAAGGTGCAGGCCAAGGGCACGAAGGGTTCGCAGGAGAACATCCGCCGGCTGCAACAGGGTGAACTGGAATTGGCGCTTTCCAATTCCGCGATTACCTACTTTGCCGTGCGCGGCGAGGCCGGCTGGGAGCAGCCGTACAACATGCGGTCGATCGTCACGCTGGCCCCGAATGTGGCCCTGTTCATCACTCGGGCCGATTCGGGCATCCAGAAGATTGCCGACCTGAAGGGCAAGCGGGTGATCATCGGGCCGTCGGGGGCCGGTTTCGAGATGTTCGTGCGGCCAGTGGTCGAGGAGCATGGACTGGCCTGGGATCAGTTCACGCCGCTCAACGCCACGCAGAGCGGGGCCGTGGACATGCTGGGCGACGGTTCGGCCGACGCGGCCTTTCTGGGCGGCGCGGTTCCGGCCAGCGCGATCACACAGGCGGTCAGCACGTTCGATGCGTTCTTCGTGCCGTACGACGAGGATGCCCGGCAGCGGTTGATCGAGAAATACCCGTTCTTCGAAAGCTTCACGTTGCCCGCCGGAACGTACAAGGGCCAGGATCAGGAGATGAACGTGCTGAACGTGGGGTCGATGCACCTGATCACGTCGGCCGACCAGGACGAGCAGTTGATTTACGAAGTGACCAAGACGATTTGGGAAAACCAGGCGGAAATCGCGGAGAAGCATCTGGCGGGCAAGGCGATCGCCAAGAGCGGCACGCGTGACACCGGCACGCAGTTCCATCCCGGCGCGTTGCGGTATTACCAGGAGCAGGGCCTGCTCGGCGCGGGGGATCAACCGGCCGGTGACGCCGCGTCCGACGCCACTTCCCCGGGCGATGCGGCCCCGGGCGATGCGGCTCCCGAAGGCTCGGCACCGTAGCAGGAGTTGCCCGCGTGTTCGAAACGATCCGCCGCCATGCGGTCACCGTGCTGGGTGTGCTGCTGTGCTTGTTCACCCTGTTCGAGGTGAACTACAACCAGTTGCAGCCGCAGTCGGCGCTGGCCGTGTTCGTGGGCCTGGGGCTGGTGATCTGCTACCTGGTTTATCCGGTGCATCCCAAGCTGGCCGGCTTCTTTCCTCTGCGCCTGCTGGACGTGCTGTTGGCGGTGGCGGTGGCCGTCTGCTGCGGATATGTCGTGGTGCAGACCGAGCCGTTTTTCCAGGCGACCTGGGCCGGCGGGATTTCGCTGGGAAACCGCGCGGGGATCGAGACGAATCTGGACTTCGCGATTGGGCTGATCGGCCTGTTGCTGGTCCTGGAAGCCACGCGGCGCAGTATCGGTTGGCTGGTGCCCGCCTTGGCCCTGTTGTTCGTGGCTCATTCCTACTACTGCTATGGCAGCCAGCAGTTCGGCTGGCCGCAGATGCCCGACTGGGCGCTGCCGCACGCTGGGCAGAGTGCCAAGGATATCGTGAGCACGACCTACATCCAGTCGCTGGGCGTGTTTGGCGTGGCGGCCGGTGTGATGTTCAGCTACGTGTTTCTGTTTGTCGTCTTCGGCACCTTTCTGGAGATGTCGGGCGCGACGCAGTTCATTATCAATTTTGCCACGCGCGTCTTCGGCAGGTTTCGCGGCGGGCCGGCCATGGTGTCGGTGCTGGCCAGCGGACTGATGGGTTCGTTGTCGGGCAGTGCCGTGGCCAACGCGGTCACGACCGGGGCCTTCACGATTCCGATGATGCGCAGCGCCCGGTTCCCACGGCACATTGCCGGCGGGATCACCGCGGCGGCCGCTTCGGGCGGTGCCCTGGTGCCGCCGGTGATGGGTGCCGGCGCGTACATGATGCTGGAGCTGATCGAGCTGAAGGGCGGCTTTCTGGACATCATGCAGGCGGCGGTGATTCCGGCGACCTTGTTTTACATCTCGTTGCTGGCGATCGTGTTCTTCTACTCGCGCAAGCTGGGGGCTGGCGTCCTGGAGTCCGTCAAACTGCAGCAGGGACGGTTGCTGCAGTTCGAGGCGCTGGTGTTCTTTGGCGCGCTGGGAGTGCTGATCGGGCTGCTGATCCTGAAGTTCTCGCCGTTCAAGGCGGTCACCGGTTCGCTGGCCGTGATCCTGGTGATGGCCACCATGCGGCGGCAGCTCAAGTTGGGCTCTGGCGCGCGGATGCTGGCCTTGGTCAGCTTCTTCGCGGTGCTGCTGCTGCACCAGACGACCATGTACTTCGCTCCGCAGGCACCCAGTTGGCTGCAGCCTTTCCTGGCCGCGTCCTGGGTGCATCCGCTGACCGGCGAAGTGACGGTCCTGTTGACGATCGCGTCGGTCCTGGGGTCGGCGATCGTGGGCATGTTCGGGCTGCTGCTGTTCGGACTGGTGCACCCGGCCTGGCGTGCCGAAATCGTGCCGGCGCTGGGCCGAGCGGCCAAGAACGGGATCGCGCTGGTCGCGGCCAGTGCCTGCGTGGGGATCATCATCGGTATTGTGCAGCAGACGGGGATTGCCACGGACTTCAGCGCGGCGATCAAGGGCGTCGTGGAGACGAACCTGCTGTTGGCGCTGGTGGGAATCATGGTCTGTTCGTTGATCCTGGGGATGGGCGTCCCCTCGGTGGTCTGCTACCTGCTGATGGCGACGTTGATGGGGTCGCTGCTGTCCGAGATGGGTGTTCCCCCGCTGGCCGCTCACATGTTCATCTTCTACTTCGGCATGATGTCGATGGTCACACCGCCCGTGGCCTTGGCCGGTTATGCCAGCGCGTCGATTGCCGAGGCGGAGATCATGCCCACCAGTTGGGCGGCTTTTCGTTTCTCGCTGGTCGGCTTCACGCTGCCTTACATGTTTATCTACCGCCCTGCCCTGCTGCTGCTGGGCCCCGACGGCACGGCGCTGACCGACTTCTCGCTCGCGGCCCTGTTCGCGGTGTCGCACGCCGTGCTGGCGGCCCTGTTCGGGATCATCTCGCTGGCGGCGGCGCTGGCCGGGTATATGGCGGGACCGCTGTCGTTGCCGCTACGGGCGGTCTTGTTCCTGGCCGCCGCCATGTTGCTGGCGCCGATTACCAAGATCGGCGACCTCCCGGTCGGCTTGACGGTGGATCTGGCCGGAGCGGTCCTGTTTGGCGTGGTGGCCGGCTGGAATTTCTGGTCGCGTCCGGCAAACGCGGTGCCGGGCAAGGTGCCGCCGGGCGAGCTGGGGGTGGGGAAGCTGGCCAGCCCGGAAAAGGCTCAGGCCGGGGAGTAGCGGCGGGTCGCCAGTTGGGACGTAACGCGTGTTCCCAGGGCCCGCTGAAGCTGCCTTGCATCGCCTTGGCGGTTCGGTATACTAGGGCGTTTCGGCGGGTGGCAATTTCGTTAGCAGGTTGAGGATATCATGGCACGCATGAAAGCCCGCAAACGCAGCAAGACGCGGGTGCGCAGCAAGAAGAAGGATCCGCTGTTCGTCGATGGCGCAAGGCCTCGCCCGATGTATGTGGATTACAAGGACATCGAACTGCTCAAGAAGTTGATCAACCGCCATGGCCGGATCGTGGGACGGCGAAAGACCGGCTGCACGGCCGCCAGCCAGCACGCGGTGACGTCCGCCATCAAGCGGGCTCGGTTCATGGCCCTGTTGCCCTACACGGGCGAATAACGGCTCTCCGGTCGCGTGGGAGTCGGCTCCGGCTGGCAGACCCAGCGCGTCCGTTCGGGCGAGCGTTGGACCCTGGCGGGCAATGCCGCTGGCGAGTGTCGGGGCCACCGGCGAGTGTCGGGTTGCGGAGACTGGCCCCAGCCGCCACAATCCAAGCCATGCGCCACACCTTCCGCACCACGCGCCGCGTGGAATTTCGCGACACCGACGCGGCCGGCATCATGCACTTCTCGGCCTACGTGGCCTACATGGAGGAGGCCGAGCACGAGTTGTTGCGGCATCTGGGGCTGAGTGTGATGATGAGCGACCAGGAGGGTCCGGTCAGTTGGCCGCGGGTCTCGGTCCAGTGCGATTACCAGGGTGCGGCCCGGTTCGAGGATCTGCTGGAGATCGAGGTCGGCATCGAGCGGTTGGGTGAGAAAAGCGTCACCTACGGCTTTCAGTTTCGGCGCGAAGGGCAGCCGTTGGCCAGCGGGCGGATGACGGCGGTCTGCTGCCGGCTCGACCCCCGCGGGCCGATTCGTTCCATCCCAATTCCGGACTGGATCCGCGACAAGCTCCAGCCGCTGCTTGAACCGTAACGCGCCGCCCCGACTGATGCTCTCATACCTGGAAGAACTGACGGTCCGACTCGCCACGGGCGTGGGGGCCTTGCCCGACGAGCAGCGGCAGCGGCACGCCAGCTACCTGATTGCCGCTCAGAATACCGACGGCGGATTCCGCGGGCGGCAGGGCGACAGCGACTTGTACTACACGGGTTTTGCCTTGCGGTCGCTGGCCGTCTTGGGCGAACTGCACGGCGAATTGGCCCAGCGAGCGGCCGGGTTCCTCCGTGGCCGGCTGGCGGGCCGAGAGTCGATCGTCGATTTCTTTTCGCTGATCTACGGCGCCGCCCTGCTGGAGTCCTCGGCCGGCATCCAGGTTTTTGCCGACGCCGCGGAACATTGGCGGGACGCGGTGGCTGCCACGGTCGAACGCCTGCGCCGGCCCGACGGCGGTTACGCCAAGGCCGAACAGGGGACGGCCAGCAGCACCTATCACAGTTTTCTGGTGCTGCTGTGCCTGCAACTGATTGAACGGCCGTTGCCGCAGCCCGCGAGGTTGGTCGAGTTTCTTCGTTCGCAGAGTTGCGAGGAGGGCGGGTTTCGTGAAATCCGGGCCAGCAAGCGGGCCGGCACCAACCCGACCGCGGCCGCCATTGGCGCGTTGCGGATTCTCGGTGCTCTGGACGACGCCACCCGTCTGGATACGATCGATTTTCTGGCCGACATGCAGACGGACGAAGGCGGGCTGCGGGCCAATACGCGGATCCCGATCGCGGATCTGTTGAGCAGTTTTACGGGGGTGGTCACCTTGCGGGACCTGGGTGGACTCGATCAGATCGACCTGGCCGCGGTCCGCAACTTCGCCCTCTCGCTGGAACAGCCCGGCGGCGGTTTCCTGGGGGCCAGTTGGGACGAGGTGGCCGACGTGGAGTACACGTTCTACGGGTTGGGCTGTCTGGCAATGCTGGCCGCGGAGCAGCAAGCCGATGGCGAGCCGGCGGGTTCCCCGGCCTGAGGACATGACGAGGTCGAACATGGCGGAACTGGTGGTCGAGAACGTTTCCAAGCAGTACGCGACGCGGGGCGAACCGCTGGTGGTGCTCCGCGACGTCTCGCTGTCGCTGGCGGCGGGCGAGAACGTGGCCATCCTGGGGCCGAGCGGTTCGGGCAAGAGCACGCTGTTGCATATCATCGGGACGCTCGACACGCCCACCTCCGGTCGCGTGTTGCTGGACGGCCAGGACCCGTTCGAGTTGGACGAGCGGCGGCTGGCCCACTTTCGCAACCGCAACGTGGGCTACGTGTTCCAGGATCACCATCTGCTGCCGCAGCTCTCGGTTCTGGAAAACGTCCTGATCCCGGCGGTGGCCGAGGGGCGGCCGAGCCGGGAGGTGGTCGAGCGGGCTCACGACTTGCTGGCGCGCGTCGGCCTGGCCGATCGCCTGGACCACCGGCCGGCGGAACTATCGGGAGGCGAGCGCGAACGGGTGGCCGTGGCCCGCGCGCTGATTCATCAACCCGGTTTGCTGCTGGCGGACGAACCGACGGGCAACCTGGACCGGACCAGTGCCGACACGGTCTCGCGCTTGTTGCTGGAACTGCAGCGGCAGGAGCGGGCGATCTTGATCGTGGTGACGCACAGCCTGGAACTGGCCCGGATGTTACAAAGGCAATTGGATCTGGATGACGGTCGCCTGGTGGCGCGCGAGGCGTGAACTCGCCAGTTCGTCCGCATGTTGTAGGCAAACCGCGGGGCAACCGGCGCCGCACTCGGGAGATGGTGACGTGACCGCATGGCGATTTGTGGTGTGCAGCTTGCGGTATCACTGGCGGATCAACCTGGCCGTGGCGCTGGGTGTGGCGGCGGCCACGGCCGTGCTCACCGGTGCCCTGCTGGTCGGGGACTCGGTTCGCGGCAGTCTCCGCCAACTGACGCTCGAGCGGCTGGGGCTGATCGAGCAGGTGCTGGTGGCCGATCGCTACTTCCGGGTGCAACTGGCGGACGAACTGGCGGCGTCGCCCGGCTTTGACGAATCGTTCGCCGGCGTTCAGGCCGTGCTGCTGTTTCCCTCGGCCACGGTCGAACGGATGGGCGAGCCGGGGCAGCCGGCGACCGAGCGGGCCGCCGGAGTGCTGGTGGTGGGCAGCACGCCGCAGTTCTGGCAGTTGGGCACGGCCGAGGGCCGGCCCCGCGTGCCGCCGGGTGAGCAGGAGATCGTGCTCAACCAGCCTCTGGCCGAAGAGCTGCGGGCCAGCGTGGGCGATTTGGTCGCGTTGCGGCTGCCCAAGGCGACGGAAGTGCACGCCGAGTCGGTGCTGGGCGACAAGCAGGACCGCATTCGCGGGATCACGCAACTGCGGGTGATCGAGATCATCCCGGCTCGCGGCCTGGGCCGTTTCAGCCTCCAACCGCGCCAAACCACGCCCCGCAATGCGTTCGTTTCGCTGCGGACCTTGCAGGAGCCGCTGGAGCTGGACGAGGTGGGCGAACCGGGCGACGCGAGCGAACCAGGCTCGGCTGGAGGAAAGGCCAACTGCCTGCTGGTGGCTGGCAAGTCGCTGGACGGCCGCTTCGACCCGCGGGCCGATCAGCGACTGGCGGATTGGTTCCGGCCGCGGCTGCAGGACTATGGCTTCCGGCTGAAGCATGTCCGCCAGACGTTTCCCGGGGAGACGGACCAGCAGGCAGTGGCGGAGACGATCTTCGACTACTACAGCCTGTCCACCGATCAACTGCTGTTCACGCCCGAGGCGGAGCGGGTGGCGGCGGCTGCGTACGGCCCGCTTGGCGGGCAGCCGCTGTTGACTTACCTGGCCAACGCCATCGGCAAGGTACCGGCCGCGGACGCCGCGGCGCCGCCGGAGGCTGCACCGGAAGCTCCGCCGGAGATTCCCTACTCCATGATTGCCGCGGTGAACGAGGCCACCGCCGCCGAACTGCTGCGGGACGAGCAGGGACGGCCGATCCCGCTGGACGACCAGTCGCTGGTGCTGAACAGTTGGGCCGCCGACAAGCTGGAAGCACAGGTCGGGGACACAATCCGCGTGACCTACTTCGAACCGGAAACGACACACGGCCAGTATGTCGAACGGACGGCCGATTTCACCTTGAGCGGGATCGTGCGGCTGACGGAGCCGGACAAACCCTTTTCCGGCAATCGCCGCAATCCTCGACCGCCGGTCTACGGCACGACGCCTACCATGGTCAACGATCCCGACTTGACGCCCGAAGTGGACGGCGTGACCGATCAGGACTCGATCGAATCCTGGGATGTTCCCTTTCCCATGACGCGTTCGCTCCGACCGGTGGACGATCAGTATTGGAAGAACCACCGCACGACCCCCAAGGCGTTTGTTTCCCTGGCGCGGGGACAACAACTGTGGGGAACGCCGCGTTTCGGGCAGGTCACTTCATTCCGGATTCCCGCGGCGGGAGGCGTGTCCGCGGACGAGTTGGCGGATCGGTTTGTCGAGCAGGTCCGCCAGCAGGGAAGCCACCTGGGGCTGACCTTTCAACCGCTCAAGCGCCAGGCGCTTGAGGCGTCGGCGGGCACGACGCCCTTTGACGGGTTGTTTCTGGGGCTCAGCCTGTTCATCATCGCGGCCGCCTTGATGCTGGTGGCCCTGCTGTTCCGGCTGGGTGTCGAGCAGCGGGCGCGCGAAGTGGGCATCTTGCTGGCGGTCGGCCTGGCGCGCCGCCAGGTCGCCGGGCTGTGGGTGCTGGAAGGCCTGTTGGTGGCGGCGCTGGGCGGTGTGTTGGGGGTGGCGGCGGGCGTGGGCTATTCGTGGCTGATGCTGGCCGGCTTGCAGAGCTGGTGGGTGGGAGCGATCGTGACACCCTTCCTGCAGTTCCACTGGCAGCCGTCGACGCTGCTGATCGGATACGTGCTGGGCGTGCTGGTTTCGGCGGTCACGATTGCCTGGACGGTTGGCCAGTTGCGCCGCGTGTCCACTCGGCGCCTGCTGGGCGGCCAGGCTCAGGAATCGGGCGGGCTGGTGCACCGCCGGCAGCCGCTGGTCTGGCTGGCGGCGTTGGGGCTGCTGTTGGCGGCGTTGGCGCTGGGCACGGCGGCCCTGTTCGCTGGCGGCGAAACGCAGGCCGGCTGCTTTGTCGGAGCCGGCGCGTCGCTGCTGACGTCGCTGCTGCTGGTAATCTGGGGCCGACTGCGGGGCGGCTCGCGCGGCACCGCGAGTGTCGGTGGCCTGGTTTCGTTGAAGCTGGCCATGCGCAGCGCCGCGCGGAATCCGGCTCGCAGCACGCTGACCATCGGCCTGATCGCGTTTGCCAGCTTTCTGATCGTGGCGATGAGCTCGTTTCAACTGGCGCCTACCACGTCGGGCGTCGGCGGATTCAACCTGGTGGCCGAGAGCGGGCAGCCGGTGTTCGACGATCTGGCCACGCCAGCGGGCCGCGCTCGGCTGCTGGGAAACGAGGCCGAGCAGTCGCCCGACGTGACGATTCTGCCGCTGCGTCTGCAGCCGGGCGACGATGCCAGTTGCAACAATCTGTACCGCCCGAGCCAGCCGCGCGTGCTGGGTGTGGGGCCGGCGATGATGGCCTACTTCGACAACGCGGAGGTCCCGCATTTCGCTTGGGCCGCCACGGATGCGCGCGACGACCGGGAAGGGGCCAACCCGTGGCGACTGCTCGACCGGCCGCTGGAGGACGGGGCGATCCCCGTGATCCTGGACAAGGACACGGCAATGTGGAGCCTGCGGTTGTACTGGGGCGTGGGAGAAACGTTCCAGGTCACCTACGACGACGGCACGCAGCTTACGTTCCGCGTGGTGGGGCTGTTGTCCAAGAGCGTGTTGCAGGGGAACCTGTTGATTGGCGAGCGGCATTTTGTCGAGCGGTTTCCGCGCGTGGCCGGCTACCGGTATTTCCTGGTTCGCTCGCCGGCCGATGAGGAGCCTCGGGTTGTGTCGCTGCTGGAGAGCCGGCTGCGGGACGAGGGTTTCGACGCGATGTCGTCGTATCGGCTGCTGGAAAGCCTGCTGGCGGTGCAGAACACGTACTTGCGGACTTTTCGAAGTCTGGGTGCCCTGGGCCTGCTGCTGGGCACGTTCGGCCTGGCCACGGTGCAGTTGCGCGGCGTGTTGGAGCGGCGGGGCGAACTGGCCCTGTTGCGGACGACTGGCTTTCGCCGCCGCCGGCTGGCGGGACTGGTGTTGTTGGAAAACTTGCTGCTGCTGCTGGGCGGGCTGGGCACCGGCGTGCTGGCGGCGCTGGTGGCGGTGCTGCCACACATGCTGCTCGGCGCGGCGTCGATTCCCGCCAGCCTGCTGGTGGAACTGGCGGCGACGTTGGCCTTGGTGCTGGTCGTGGGACTGGTGACCGGAATGGCGGCGGTGCGGGCCACGCTCCGGGCTCCGCTGCTGGAGGCGCTGCGCCAGGATTAGCACAGCGGGCGGCGGGTTGCCCGCGGTGGAACGGCCAGGTAAAGGGGGCGCTAAGATGAAACGAGTGATCGCGGTCGCCGCTCACCCGGACGACATCGAGTTTCTGATGGCAGGGACTCTGATGCGGCTGGGCGAGGCGGGATACGAGCTGCATTACATGAACCTGGCCAACGGTTGTTGCGGCACGACGCAGTACGACGGCCCGACGATCGCCCGCATGCGGCGCGACGAAGCTCGGCGGGCCGCCGAGAGCATCGGGGCCGTGTATCACGAGAGTTTGTGCAATGACCTGGAGATCTTTTATGACCGGGCAACCTTGCTGCGGCTGGCCTCGGTCATGCGGCAGGTGGAACCGCGAATCGTGCTGACCCACTCGCCGGTCGACTACATGGAGGATCATACGAACACCTGCCGGCTGGCGGTGACCGCCGCGTTCAGCCGCGGCATGCCCAACTTTCCCGTGGATCCGCCCCGCCCCGCCGTGTCAGCTCCCGTCACGGTCTACCATGCCCAGCCCTATTCGAACCGCGACCCGCTGCGGCGGGAGGTGAGGCCGGAGTTGTACGTGGACGTGAGCGACCGGATTGAGGACAAGACACGGATGCTGGCCTTGCACGAGAGTCAGAAGCTGTGGCTGGACCAGAGCCAGGGGCACGACTCGTACTTGCAGACGCTCCGCGACCTGGACGCGGAGGTGGGGCGGATGAGTGGCCGGTTTACCTATGCCGAGGGTTGGCGCCGGCACCTGCACCTGGGGTTCTGCGGTCCAGACGACGACCCCTTGCGCACGGATCTGGACGCCCGGCTGGTGCAGGTATCCTAGTGGCCTTTCGCTCCAGGCGAGCGGCGGGCGTGAGCCCGCTGTTTCTTTACGCGGCGAATCGGTGCATCACGGAAACAGGGAACTGACGTCCCCCGCTCGCCTTGGCGAGCGGCGGGCGTGAGCCCGCTGTTTCTTTGCTTTCGTCTCTTTGCCATCGCTCCAAGGAATCCGCGTTTCTCGTCCCGCGAAAGTAGCGGACGCCGCCGCTTGACGCCTCCTATGGTCGCGCGTGGCAAATCGGGTACACTGGTCAAGTCATTGCCAAATGTAGCCCGACGCGTAAGCGAGGGAGCTCCGCGTAAGTTCGCTCCTCGCTGCCTGCCACCACTGGGAACAGCCATGCGCAGCTTTCTTTCCGTGCTGCCGTTCATCGCCCTGACCTTTATCTGTTGGGGCAACTACGGTCCCCTGATGCACGAAGGCCAGTTGGGGATGGGCAAGAGCAGCTTTCGTCCCTTTATCTGTGTGGGCCTGGCTTATTTTCTGATCGCCGTTGTGGTGCCGCTGTTGATCCTCCGCACGCAGGGCGAGAAGGGACGCTGGACACTGTCCGGGACAATCTGGTCGCTGGTGGCCGGGGCGGTGGGCGCCGTCGGAGCGCTGGGGATCATCCTCGCGTTCAAATTTCGCGGCGATCCGGTGTATGTCATGCCGCTGGTATTCGGCTGCGCTCCGGTCGTGAACACGTTCGTCAGCATGTTGATGACGCGGACCTTCAAGGAGGCGAATCTGATTTTCTACGCGGGTGTGGTGATCGTGGCCCTGGGAGCGGCCGGGGTGATGTTCTTCAAGCCGGCGGCCGTGAACATCGTGATCGAACCACCCAATGCCGGCCCGGACACTCCAGGGCCGGTCACGGTCACGCAGATCAGCGCCAAGGATGTATTCACCAAGTCGGCCACGGCCTCCAGCTTCGAGGAACTGCGGACGAATCCGGACTATGCCGAGGCGTACAAGTTGTTCCTCCGCAAGCAAGGACCCAGTCCCAGTCAGTTCTTGATGGTGCTGGGCTGCATCGCCATGACGGCCCTGTGCTGGGGTTCCTATGGCGTGGTGTTGCACCAAGGGCAGGCCAAGATGCAGGGCAGTCGCATGCGGCCGTTTCTCTGCGTGGGTCTGGCCTACTTCGCCATCGCCGTGGTCGCGCCGCTGGTGCTGCTGGGCGTGTTCGATGAGCCGGGCGAGTGGATGCCGGACGGCAAGCTGGACGGAATTCTCTGGTCGCTGGGAGCGGGTGCCGCGGGGGCGATCGGGGCGCTGGGCATTATTCTGGCCTTCAACTTCGGCGGCAAGCCGATCTATGTGATGCCGCTGGTCTTCGGGTGCGCTCCGGTGGTCAATACCTTTACGACCGCGGCAATGGAGGGGACCTTTGGCAAGATCGGCCCCTGGTTCCTGGGTAGTTTGATGCTGGTCATCCTGGGCGCCGTGACGGTGCTGGTGTTCGCGCCGCGGGCGCCGCACAAGCCGCCCGGGAGCCCTTCGCCCGGGAGTAAAGCGGGCGGCGATGCCCATTCGCGCGAGGCCGGGGCCGGCGGCGGCCAGGCCGGTTCGTCACCCGTGGAAGCGGCCTCCGAGAAGTGAGCCGACGCGGCATGGTATCCGACGACCCTCACCCGCCCGACCAGAATGCCGCCGACACCGATGTCCCGGCAGCCGCGCCGTCGACAGCCAGTGACGAACTGCGAATGCGCGACGTGGACGCCCAGTTGACTCACGTCTGGATGGTGCGGGCATTTCTGAAGCACTGCGACGAGTCGCAAGAGGACGAAGAACTGCAAGAGGTGCATCGGGCGTTGTACGACTACATGCTGGCCCTGGGAGCTCCGCTGCAAGCGGGTGATGCAGCCGCGTATTTGAAGCTGGCCCGTAAGAAACTGAGCAAACTGAAGCGGGCGACAGAGCTGTTTGTCGAGATTCAACCGGAAGTGTCCACCCACACGAACTTCCAGATGGCGGCCCGCTCGCTACGGTTGGCGGTGGACCGGATCGCCCAACTGCTCGGCTAGGTTCCCCGCTGCAAACCGAACCATTCGATCTGCTTGCGGGGGCAGAATACCAGGCCGTGCTGCTGGCAGTAGGGTTCCAGCCACTGGGACCTGGCCGCCAGTTTCGCGGCGTCGGTGCCTTGCGGCATCAGCAGCACCCGGTCGCGAGCCACGCCGGGCAGATCGTGCAGGCAGCCGAGCATCTCCTGGCAGTCGGCCGGCTCGTCGATCACGAACTTCAGTTGGTATTCGTAGTCCTGGATTAATTGCCTCAACACCGATGGCGCGTACCGCGTGCGTTCGTGCCGAACGCTCCACTGCGGTGCCCACTCGACCGGCGGAGTGGAATTCGACAACTTGGGGCTGATCGACATCAGGTCGCAAGCCACGGGCAGCAGCAGCGTCCCGGCCGTTTCGATCGTCAGGTGCCGGCCCAGGTCCCGCAGCCGCCGGGCCAGCGGAATCAGTTCGGCGAACAGCATCGGTTCGCCGCCGGTCAGCACCACGTGATCGCAGTCCCAGTTGGCGACCCGCTCGACAATCTCGTCCACCGCCAGGTCGTCCCCTTCCGGGTGCCACGACGCATACGGCGTGTCGCAGAACCAGCACCGCAGGTTGCAGCCCGAGACGCGCACGAACACGCTTTCGGCCCCGGTCAGCAGACCCTCCCCCTGGATCGACTTGTAGATTTCCGCCACCCGCATGCACGCACTTTCCCGAATCGGTTCATCATGCCAGAATGGGCCGAAACCGGAAAGGAGGATCTTGTGCCCGCTCGCTTCGCTGACGTGCTGGAGACGTTCGAAAACCAGTTTCCCCAACGGGATTACACGATCGAGATCGTGTGCCCGGAGTTCACCTCGGTCTGTCCCAAAACGGGCCAGCCGGATTTCGGCGTGTTGACGCTGCGCTATACGCCCGACCGCAAATGCGTGGAGCTGAAGAGTCTCAAGTTGTATCTGCAGCAGTTTCGCAACGAGGGCATTTTCTATGAGCACGTCACGAATCGGATCGTGGACGACCTGGTGGCGGCAATCGAACCACGCTGGCTGCAACTGGTGGCCGACTTCAATGCCCGCGGCGGCCTGACCTCGCGGATCACGGTCACTTTCGGGGGGTAGGTTCCAGGAAATGGTGGCAAGCCCTGCGGGAATCTGTTACGATCCCGGAGCATCGTCGCCTTTCGCTCCGCGATAGTCGCCTTTCGCTCCGCGAAAGTAGCGAGCGCCTCGTGAACGCTCTGGACTCCGGATCTGGTAGCGACTATGGCGTGACTTTCGCGGAGCGAAAGGCGACTATGGCGCCGCTTTGGCGGTGCGAAAGGCGGCAGTTGGCCAACGTTACTTCCGCAGAGACCTGACAGGAGAGCTTGGCGATGGCGCGTTTGACAACGCTCAGGCAGCGGCGATCGCTGCGAGTTGAAACGCTGGAAGGACGCTTGTTGCTGGACGGCCAGTTGGCCGCGACGATCGCCGAGATGCTGGCCGAGACGGTGCTGCCGCCTGCCGGCGAGGAGCAACCGCCGAGTGTCACGCCCGAGACGCCCGCACCGTCGTTCGTCGTTGGCGATATGTTCAACTCGGCGGACGAACTGGCGCGCTATCTGACCGACGCCGCGGTCGAACGTTGGAGCTCGCTGTTCGGGCGGGACTACTGGCAGAACGATTCGTGGCGGTACGCTTCCTGGTGGTTCGATGACAACCTGATACCTGGCCGTTCCAACGACATCCTAGTTGGCGCGTTTGCGCAACTGGAGTTGACTGAGGCAACCGGCCAGCCAGTTCCGGTCAGTGCCCTCGCCTCTTACGACTCCACCAACACGCAGGTCGGCGGCGTGGACGAGGGCGACATCGTCAAGACCGACGGGCAGTTCATCTACCTGCTGACCGGCTCCGAACTGGCGATCATCGACGTGCGGGATCCTGGCCAGATGCAGGTCGTGTCGCGACGGGATCTGGGCTATCGGCCGGTCGATCTGTTGGTGTCGGGCGATCGGCTGGTGGTGATTTCGCCCGCCTGGGACATGGCCTGGATCCAGCCGGCGGTCGCCGAGGATGGGATGACGTCGATCGTGCGGGCCGACGGCAATGTGACCGGTCGCCCCACGATCTGGCCTCCCGTGGACAGGTATCGCCCACAACTGGTGGTCGAATTGTTTGACGTCGCGGATCGCTCGGCGCCTCGTTCCGTGCAGCAGACCCGGCTGGACGGCAACCTGGTTCAGTCGCGGGCGATCGGCGACACGGTCTGGCTGGTGACCAGCGTCGGGTTGGAATACCCCCGCCCGCAGGCAGTCTGCGACGACTCAGCACCGCCGGACGAGCGGCCCGGATCCACCGAGCAGTCCGGGCCTGTCGATTCCGATTCGGCAAGCCCAGCCGTTTTGTGGCTGCCACCAGGGAATGGCGTCCACTGCGTCTACGAAACACAGGATCAGTATGTTGCCCGGATCGAGTCCGAGATTGTGGCCTACGTGCTGCCGCAGTTCAGCGCTCGCGGGGACGATAGCCAGGCGTTGGAAACTCAACTGCTCAACCAGCCCGCGGACATTCTGCGGCCGGTCTCCGACGATCCTTCCCAGATCATCTCGGTCGTGGCGTTCGACCTTGCCAGCGACTCGCCCGGCCCTGTGTCGGCCACCAGCCTGCCTGGCGGCTGGGTGTCGCAGGTTCACGTCACGGACCACAGTTTGTACCTGCTGACCAGCGAGCCGCGGCAAACCGGGATTCTCAAGTTCGACATGCTGCGGGACCAGACCGGCGTGGAATTGGTTGCCTCCGGACAAGTCGCCGGCCGTGTTTCCGATCCGTTCTGGGTGGACGAGTACGACGGGCTGCTGCGCGTGGTGGTGCAAGACGGCTGGCGCGAGGAACTTCACACCGACCTGCTGGTACTACGGCAGCAAGGCACGGCGTTGGAGCCGATCGGCAGTGTCGAAGGGCTGGCGCCGGGCGAGCAACTGTTTTCGGTCCGGTTCGAGGGCGAGCGGGCGTATGTCGTCACCTTCGGGCTGGAAGGCGGCCTGTTCTTCGACCCGCTGTTCACGATCGATCTGAGCGACCCGGCCAACCCGACCGTCGAAGGCGAACTGGTCATCCCGGGGTTCTCGGAGTATCTGCACCGAGTGGGCGAGAATCACCTGATTGGCGTGGGACAGGACGTCGATCCCGAAACAGGCCTGCGGGGCGAACCGAAAGTGTCGCTGTTCGACATTTCCAGCTTCGACGACCCGCAACTGGTCGACGAATTCAGTTTGCACGAGGGCGCGGGCTGGTCCTGGACTGAAGTCGCCGGCAACCACCATGCCTTCAATTACTTCGCCGATCAACGGATTCTGACCGTGCCGATCCAGATCAGCCGGCCCTGGGACGGGACGAACGGCCAAATTGCCGGCGGGCCGGTTTCCGGGCTCTGGGTCTTGCAGGTGGATACTGAAACCGGCAGCCTGCTGCCGCTGGGCCGAGTGGAGCACAGCGAGGCGGTCCGGCGCAGCCTGAGGATTGGCGACGAGCTGTTTACGGTCTCCGCGTCCAGCGTTCAGGCGCATCCGCTGCTCGATCCGGGACAGGTGCTGAGCGAGGTGAGTTTCCGGCTGGTGGCGGTGGACGATCGGTTCGGGTTGGACCCGCAGGCTGGCGAGATGCCGCTGGACGTTCTGGCCAACGACTTGATCCCGACCAGCGGCCGCTCGCCGGCTGACCTGGTGCAATGGACCGAACCTCGCAGCGGAGGCCGCCTGCGCTGGTCCGACGACGGCAGCCAACTGCTGTACACACCGGCCGACGATTTCGTGGGGATCGACCGGTTCACATATTGGCTGGATGACACCGTCGGCCGGGACTCGGCCGTCGTCTCGATCTTTGTTCCGGGCCCGGACCGAAGGCAGGTCGAATTCCAGCTCGAAGTGACCGATCCGGCCGGCAACCCGGTGTCCGAGGTCGCGGTGGGCGACCCGCTGGTGCTGAACGTCTACGTGCAGGACGTGGGCAGCCTGGGGCGAGGCGTGTTCGCAGCGTTCCTGGATGTGTCGTTCGATGCGGACCTGGCGACGGCCGCGGGGCCGATCGAGTATGGCGATGCCTATCGCGATTTCCGGACTGGCAACGTGCTGGACGGGCTGCTGGACGAGGTGGGGGCCATCAGCGGCTTACGTCCGTTGGAGGACGGGACATATTTGCTGTACCAGGTCACGCTGATGGCCGAGCGGCCGGGCCAACTGGTCCTGCAGGCGGAGGCGGCCAATGACTTGCCATCGCACGATGTGCTGGTTTACGGTTTCGACGACGTGATTCCCGAAGATTGGATCGAATATGGACATGCCGTGGTCAGCATTGTCGAACCGCGGGTCGAACCGGAAGTGCCGGAGGTTGAAATCCCGGACGAGGGCATGGCGGCGGAGTACGTCTTGCACAACGCCGAGCGGCCGTTCGACGTCAACGGCGACGGCATCGTGGCGCCCGGCGACCTGCTGCTGGTGGTCAACGATTTGAATTTGCACGGCGCGCGTTCATTGAGTGGCGATGGACCGCCGGCTTCAGCGGTTCGTTCCTCGCAGCGTCGGCTGGAGGGCGAGGCGGTCACGTTCCGCTACCGGCCCGATGTGAACGCCGATCGCCACCTGTCGGCGGCCGATGCCTTGGCGATCGTCAACTGGATGAACCAGGCGGTGGTCCGCAGTGCTTCTTCGAGTGTCGGCTCGGCGGCTGAAACCCAGCCGCGACCCGTCTGGATCCCGCCGGCGACGGCCACCCTGCCCGGTTCCCTGGAAAGTTCCGACTTCGAATCGCTGCTGGATCAACTGGCGGCCG
>JAGFJK010000458.1 GCA_024102795.1 Pirellulaceae bacterium | reverse complement strand
CGGCTGCTGGTCTGCCGCCGGCTGCTGGTCTGCCGCCGGCTGCTGGTCTGCCGCTGGCTGCTGGTCTGACGCGGGCGCCTGGTCCGCCGCGGGCTCTTCGACTGCCGGAGGCGCCTGATCGGGTTCCGCTGCCTGGCCGGACTCAGGTGCTGCCTCCGTCGCCGCTGGTTCCGGAGGCGTCTGAGCCAAAGCTGCCTCGGCCGATGCATCTGCCGGTGTCGGCGCTGGCGGAGTCGGTGCTAGCGGTGCCGGCGCTGGCGGGGGAGGAGGAACGGCGCGAGCCAGTTCGTCGACGCTGCTGCCCAGTTTGTCCAGGACCTGACGAGCGACCGCGTAGCTTTCCGGGTGGATCCAGGTCACGTCCAGCGGGTTGTCGCCCCCCAGGACCTTGAGGAATCCGGCCGCCTGCACAAAGGTCGCTTCACCCAGGCCGGCGACGTCCTTCAGCTGCTCGCGGTTGCGGAACGGTCCGTGTTGGCAACGATGTTCGTAGATCCGCCGAGCGGTCAGTTGGTTCAAGCCGGACACGTACCGCAGCAGCGCGGGGCTGGCCGTATTCACATCCACGCCGACGTAGTTGACGCACGATTCGACCACGTCGTCCAGCGATGAGCGCAGGTGCTTGGCCTTGACGTCGTGCTGGTACAGTCCGACGCCGATGTTCGAGGGGTTGATCTTGACCAGCTCCGAGAGCGGATCGAGAACTCGGCGACCGATCGAGACGGCGCTCCGCAGGCTGGCGTCCAGCGCCGGCAGTTCCTCGCGCCCCACGGGGCTCGTCGAATACACGCTGGCCCCCGCCTCGTTCGTGATCAGAAACGACACGTCCAGGTCTTTCAGTTCGTCGGCGATCACCGAGGCCACCAACTGTTCGGTCTCGCGGCAGCCGGCGCCGTTGCCGATCGAAATCAGCCGCAAGTCAAACCGCCGAACCAGATCGGCCAGCTTCCGCCGATCCTGTGGCCGACGCCCGTCCTTGCCGACGACATGAATCACATCGTGCGCCAGGACGTTGCCAAACTCGTCCAGCGCGATCAGGCGGCAGCCGCTGCGCAGGCCTGGATCGATCGCCAGGATCCGCCGGTTGCGGACCGGAGGTTGCAACAGCAGTTTCCGCAGGTTCTGGATGAACACGTCGATCGCGTGCTGCTCGGCCTGATCGGTCAGCTCCCGCCGGATTTCGCGTTCCAGCGCCGGAATCACCAGCCGCTGCAGGCTGTCGCGGACGCAGCCGCAGAGGAAATCGCGATGCGGATGATCGACCGGCACGACCAGTTCCTCGGCCGCCCGCGTCATCGCCTCCACGTCCGCTTCGATCCGCACCCGCAGGATCCGCGCCCGCTCCCCCCGATTGATCGCCAGCACGCGGTGCGGCGGCAGCTTGTTCACGGCTTCCTCAAAGTGGAAGTAATCCTTGAACGCGGCGACCAGCTTCTGCTGCTTCTTGTCCTTCTTGCTCAGCTTGGGCCGGGGCGGGTTCGGCTTCTTCGCCGGCTTGGGAAGTGGCGCGGGGGACGGGGCGGCGGGCTGCGAGGACGGAGGAGCCGCTGCCAGGCCGACCGACACTTCGGCCACTTCCCCCACCGGTTCGCCAGCGCCCGCTGGCCGCTCGTCCGGCGTCGCCGCTGTTTCCTCGCCGGTGCCCGCCACCGCCGGTTCCGGCGAATCGGCGCCTGGTTCGGTCTGAATGGCGGCCGGTTCCGGCGAAGCGGCGTCTGCTTCTGGCTGGATGGCGGCCG
>JAGFJK010000368.1 GCA_024102795.1 Pirellulaceae bacterium | reverse complement strand
CGCCGACTGGCGGCCCGCAACCGCCGGCGCGTGCTGGCTCGCGGAAACCGCACGGCCAGCATCCCCAGCGTCGCGCCGACCGATCGCCGCTGGCCGACCGCCAGCGCCAGGCAGCGCAGCAACAGCCCGCTGTCGTACCGCAGCCAGATCCAACCCAGCAACGGCAGGTTGTGGTTCAGCCAGCCCACATAATACAGCAAGCTGACCACGGCCAGCAGCGGCAGCAGCACCAACAGCGGAATCAGCACGGGCCACCAGGTGGCCAGGCTATCGCAGACGCTGAACACCAGCACGGTGAGCGGGGGAGGTGCCACGTTGAAGCTGCCCATCAGCGCCTGAAACCGAGACATGACGAACACGGCGTAAAAGACCAGCAGAACCAGACTGCTGAGCGTCACGAAGATCATGTACAGCAGTTTCTCGATCGCCGTGCGGACGGTCATCTCGACCAGGTCCACATGCTGCAGCACTTGCCGCAGCGCGGGCCCCATCTGCCCGGTCTCGGCTCCGAAGCGCACGGCCAGCTCCGCGTCCATCGGCAACGGGTTGCGGCTCTCGTGCAGCGCTTTGGGCAGCGGCACTCCCCTTTCCAATTGTTCCGCCAGCCGCGTCACTCGGCCGCTTAACGACCAGGGCCGCTCGTCCGCCAGGGACCGGACGGCATCGGACAACGGAATCTGCTTCTCGGCGGCGATGGCCAGGGTCCAAAGCAGCGACCGCCGCTCGCAGTCCTGATACCGGGCCAGCGTCATCAGCACCACGATCAAGGCCAGCAGCCAGAAGCCGAGCGAGAGCCAGCTCAGGAGCCCCGCCAGCACGCCCAGCGCGCCGGTAACCACCAGCATCCAGCCGGTCACCAGCAGCAACCGCCGCATCAGGTCTTCGCCCTGGGCGCCGCGCACGCCGTAGACCAGCCGCACGGTCCACAGGACGGCAACGCCCAGCACCAGCAGCCCAGCCGTGTTCAATGGTCCGAGTGAATTCATGTTCGGCGCCGAACTCGCAAACGCATGGTACCGTTCAGATCAGCATTTCCATGACCTGGATCAACTCGATCAGCGGCAGAAACAGCGCGGCCATCAGCAGGGCGACGCCCGCGGCAATCAGCAACAGAGCCATCGGCGGCAGGACCAGCCGCAGCAGGCCGCTGCGCAGTCGCAAGCGGCCCTCGAACATGTCGGCCGCCCCGTTCAACGCGCCCGCCAGGTCCCCGGACTGTTCGCCCCAGCGCACCAGAGGCACCAGCGAAGCGGGCAGCCGATAGGTTGAAGCCAGCATCTCTGACAACAACCGTCCCTGGTCCGCTCCGCTGGCCAGTTGCCGCGAGACCTCCGCCACGTTGGCGTCAAAACTGCCGGAGGCCGCCAGCCGCAAAGCGTCGGGCAGCGGGATCTGCTGTTCCACGAGCAGCCCGAGCAGCCGGCTCCACTGGGCCACGCCGGCCCAATGCCAGATCGGTCCCAGCAGCGGAATCGTGGCCAGCATCCGCCGCCAGACCGCCCGGCCCAGCACCAACCGGATCAGCAGCGCCAGCACCAGCAGCACGACCACCGCGCCGCCCACCAGGTAGCTGCCTCCCTCGTGCCACCAGACCAGCATCCGCGTGACGAAGACGAAGTGGTCATCGGCCAGTTCCAGGTCGGCGACCAGCGCGGTGAGCTGACCGAGCAGCAAGAGTTGCAGCAACATCAGCAGCACCACCGCCGAACCGAGCACGAACACCGGATAGGTCAGCGCGGCGGTGACGCGCCGCGACAGTTCGCGGAGCCGCAACTGCTGCTCCAGCACGCGCGTCAAGGCCTGCTCCAGGTGCCCGGTCCGCCGCGCTGCCTGCACCAGGCCCACGATGTGCGGCGGTAAGCGTTGCTGATTGCGGTGCAGGATCTCTTCCAGCGGCTGTCCCGATTCGCTGTCCCGCGCCATCTGGCGAAACATCCGGGACAGCCGGCCGCTACCCAGTTCGTCGGCCGCCGCCCGCAAACCTTCCGACAGGGGCAGGCCGGCCCGCGTCAGGTCGGCCAACTGTCGAGTGGCTTGCAGAGCGTCGGATTCCGAACGGCTCATCAGCGTTTCCTTCTCTCGCCCTGATACCGGCTGACTCCAGCAACCGCAATCCGTCCGCTCAGGAACTGCCCAGCCGAATCAGCGCGTGGCACCAGGGCGCGAACACCACCAGGCCGTAGACCAGCACCGACGTGCCGCCCACGCTCACGGTCAACCACAGCGGCAAGTACATCGTCAGCCAATCGGCCCACTCTTCGGCGCGGCTGCGATACGTTTCGGCCAGCCGCCGCAGGAGGGCCGACAGTTCTCCCGAGTGGCTGCTGGCGGTGACCAGCCAGCCCAGCAGCGGCGGAACGCCTCGCGGCAGCACCGCGGCGCCGGATGCCTGTTCACCCCGCCGCATGCGTTCGGCCAGTTCGCGGCAGCCCGCGGCCAAGGCCCGATCGCCGCTGGCATCCGCGGCCAGCAGAATCGCCTCCGGCATCGGGACGCGATGTTCCACCAGCAGCGCCAGGACGTCCGCGAAGCCGGCCATCCGCCCGGCGTGGAACATGCCCAGGACACCCCAAGGTTCTCGCCGCCAACGCCGGGAACCTTCCCTGCCCGCTTGCCGCCGCCACCAGCACGCGGCGATACCTGCCAGCAGCAGCAACGGCGGAACGGCCGCCCACCAGGGAGCGGCGCGTCCGATCCGTTCCAGCCAGGCCACGAGCCACGGCACGTCGAGCTGCATTGCGCGGTGAAAGTTCGCGACTTCGGGAACCCACCAGACCAGGCAGGCAAGCAGCAGCGCATAGGCCAGAACCAGGACCAACGTGGGATAGATCAACGCCAGGCCGACGGTCTGCCGGAGCTGCGCCGCTCGACGGACCGCTCGCGCCACGCCTTCCAAAGCGACCGGCAACCGGCCCACCCGCAAACCCGCTCGAACCACCGCCAGGTACGCCGCCGGCAGACTGCCGGCCGAAACGCCGTCCAGCGCGGCCTCCAGGCTTTCGCCCGCTTCCAGCCGCGCACCGAGCGCGCCAGCCACCGCTCCCAACTGCCCCGGCAGCTCGCCGCCCAGTTCCGTCAGGCCCCGGTCCAGCGGCACTCCGGCCCGTGACAACGCCAGCATCTCGTCGTTCAGCGCCAGCAGGTCAGCCAGCGCGACTGTCCTGGCCTCGGCCATCATACGTCCATCCACTGGTTGGCGGATTGTGCGGACCGCTCGACTTCGCCCGGCGAGTTGGGCCGCGGCGATTCGGCCGTATAAGTTGTCGCACTCGCCCGTCCCACGCCCAGCACTCGGCGGACCTCCGACGGACTGGTCCATCCCTGTTCGACCGCTTCCAGTGCGCGCTGCCACAAGGTCGCCATGCCGGCCGCCATGGCCAGGCGTTCCAATCGCCCCGCGTCGCTGCGCGCCAGGATCGCTCGTCCCAGCCGTTCGTCGCTGGGGGCCTCCAGCAGCTCGGCCAGCACGAATCGGCCGCGATAGCCCGTGTGATGGCATTCCGCGCAGCCGCGAGCTTCGTGGCCCCGGTTGATCGCCAGCCCCAGTCGCTCGGCATCGCCAGCTAGCGGCCGGCTGCAATCGCACAAGCGGCGGAACAAGCGCTGGCACAGGATGGCGCGCACGCCGCTGCGCAGCAGGTACGGTTCGATGCCCATGTCCGCCAGCCGGCTGATGGCGCCCGCCGCGCTGCCGGCGTGGAACGTGGTCAGCACCAGGTGGCCGGTCAGCGCGGCCTGAAACACCACTTCGGCCGTCGCTGGATCGCGCATCTCGCCCACCAGGATCACTTCGGGATCCTGCCGCATCAGCGAGCGGAGGCCGGCGTGCAGGTCGAATCCGGAGGGCGGATGCACCTGGGACTGGGCCACTCCCGCCACAGCCGCTTCGATGGGATCTTCCAGCGAAACGATGCTCTTCTGTCCCCCGGCCCAGCGGACCAGGTCGCGCAGCGCCGCGTACACGGTCGTCGTCTTGCCGCTGCCGGCCGGTCCGCAAACCAGCACCGCGCCGGACGTTTCCCGCAGCAGCCGGGCCAGATCCGCGTCCACGGGAGCGGGTAGGCCCAGATCCTCAACGTGCAGATACTGTTCGGCCGACGCGAACAAACGGACCACGGCCCGCTCGCCATGCAGCGTGGGAAACGTGCTGACCCGCATCTCGACCCCGCCGCATCGCTCGCGCAGCCGGCCTTCCTGCGGCGTGTCGGTGCGGTAGGTCAGCAGGCCGGCCAGCACCTTCAGGCGGGCAATGACCTGCGAGCCCTCGCCGGCCGAGAACAGACCCACGTGCTGCAGCACGCCGTCCAGCCGCCAGCGGACATCCAGCCCGCCGGCCACCGGCTGCAGATGCAGGTCGCTGGCTCCGACCGTCCGGGCCGCCGGCAGCAAGGCGTCGACAAACCGCGTGGCGTAGTCGTTGCGAGCCGGATCGAGTTGGCCGAGCTGCAAGGTCAGGTCGGCAAGCGAAGCGTGATTCACCCGGCCTCCTGTCGGCACCGCGACTTTCGGGATACGATGGGGCGTCTTGGATCACCCGCCATCTGCCGCTCAACTTATGACACGCGACGACCGCCAGCAAGTGCCGCCCGATCAAGGGGACGGGGGTAATTTCCCGAAAAATACCCCCGTCCCCTTTTCGAGCTACTGGAAGCTGCGGGCGGACACGATCTACTTGAACCACGGTTCGTTCGGACCGCCGCCGGAGTGCGTGCGGCAGGCACGCGCCGAGTGGCAGCGGCGGTTGGACGAACAGCCGATGGATTTCTATCTGCGGCAGTACGAGCCGGCCTGGTTCGCCGCACGCGAGCGGTTGGCGCGGTTCGTGGGGACATCGGCCGAGAACCTGGTGCTGGTCGACAATGCCACGGTGGCCATGAACGCCGTGGCCGACAGTTTTCCGCTGCGGCCGGGCGACCAGGTGTTGCTGACCGATCACGAATACGGCGCCGTGCTGCGGATCTGGCAGCGGGCCTGCCGACGGGCGGGCACCGAGCCGCCGCGCATCGCTCGGCTGCCCCAGCCGCTTACTTCAACGACCGACGTGGTCGACACGCTGCTGGCCGCGGCGACACCGGCCACGCGGTTGATCGTGGTCAGCCACATCACGTCGGCAACCGCGGTGATCCTGCCGGTGGCGGAGATCTGCCAGGCCGCGCGGCAGCGCGGGATCGCCGTCTGCATCGATGGCCCTCACGCCTTGCTGCAGACCCCCGTGGCGCTCGACCAGTTGCCGTGCGACTACTACACGACAAGCTGCCACAAATGGCTCTGCGCGCCGCTCGGCTCCGGGTTCCTGTACGTCGCGCCGCGGCATCAGGCCGGCATGGCGCCGTCGGTGCTGAGTTGGGGACGCGGTTTGCAGGAGCAGCACCGCGACTGGTCGGACGAGTTCATCTGGTCGGGCACCGGCGACCCGTCGGCCCATCTGACAATTGGCACGGCGATCGACTTGTTCGAGCACCTGGGCGTCGAGGAGTTTCGCTCGCGCAGCCACCGCCTGGCCCGTTACGCTCGGCAGCAGTTGCTGGCGCTGGCGGACCGCCCGCCGCTGGTGGAGGATTCCGCCGACTGGTACGGTTCGATGGCGCAAATGCCGCTGCCGCGCGTCGACCGGCAGCAGTTGCAGACACGTCTCTGGCAGCGCCACGGGATCGAAGTGCCGATCATCGATTGGGACGGCCAGAGCTTCATTCGCGTCTCGTGCCACTTGTACAACACGCCCGAACAGATCGATCGGCTCGTGGCCGCCTTGCGCGACGAGCTGCCGGGGGTGGCCATGTCGCCGCCATAGTCGCCTTTCGCTCCGCGAAAGTAGCGTGTGCCGCGGGTTGCCGATGATTCAATTCGCGCCGTATTGTGGCGCTCGCCTGATGGAAGCCGGGATGACGATGCTCGCTACTTTCGCGGAGCGAAAGGCGACTATGGCGAAAGGTGACTAGGGCCGGGCAATTTCCACCCGCAGCGGTTCGACCCACGTTTTCTGTTCGCCCGTGTAGTACAGGTACGCGCGGGAGGCGGGGCCGGTGTAGGTGCCGGGAATCTCGGCCAGCAGGTCGATTTCGAACTTGATCGCCCGCTCGCCGTGCGACTTGTCGCTCAGGCCCCGCCAGTAGAACACCAGTTCCCGACCGCGGATTTCGTAGAAGTCGAACGAACCTGCCTCGCGCAGTTCGTCCAGCCGTTCCACGCGCGGCTCCAGGCCGGCCGGCAGGCCGACGATGGCCACCGTCATCGGCTGGTCCGCTCCGCTGTCGTTCGCCAGTTGCACGTGCAGCTTGACCGTGTCGCCAGCGCGGATCTTGTCGGTCGCCAGCCGCGTTTGCAGTTGCAGTTTGCAGTCGGGATGGCTGATGGGCCGCGGGCTGCGATACTGAATGTCGATCAAGTAGGGCATCTGGCCCTCGCCGGTCAGCTCCAGCACCAGCGGGTTCTCGCCGCCGGCCAGGTGTTCTTCCAGCCCGGTAATCTCCACGACCTGCATCTGGCCTTCCCGCACCGCGGCGCGAGCCAGCGGCTGGCCGTCGCGCTCCACCACCAGCTCGCCCGTGGCCACGTCGCGGCGATTTTGCCGAGCGTCCTCGATCAGGGCCTTCAGCGCCAGGATCGTGGCCTGCGTGGAACCGAACGTGCCGGAGGCATCGCGGTTCTCGACCAGCCATTGCAGGGCCTGGCGGACCGCCTGGGGCTGCTGGCCCGACTTGAGCCAGGCCAAGGCCGCCAGCGACGTGGTTTCGACCCGCTGGGCCAGCCCACCACTGCGGGTGATCGTGCCCAGCTTGCCTTCCAGATGCCCTTCGGCCGCTTGCAGTTCCACGAGCAGGGCCGTAAGTTCCTCCACCGCCGCGTCGCCGGGCCGCAAGTTCCAGACGGCAATCGCCGCCAGCGCGACGACGTACGGATCCTCGGTCTGGCGAGCCAGTTCGAGGGCATGATCCAGTTCGGGCCGCACGTCCTGCTGGCCCGCTTCGCTGAGCGCCCACACGATGTAGGCGTCGGTCACCTCGGCCGGCGCGGCACCGAACGAATCGAGCGCCTGGGGGTTCCGCAGGAACCCGCCCTGGCCGTCGCGGCGCCGCATCAGCCACTCGGTGGTCCGCTGGACCATCGCCTGGTCCACGTCCCATACCTGGCGCATGTCGCGGAACTGCATCAACCCGTACGCCGTCAGTGCCTCGTGGCCCGGATCGCCCCCGAACCACTCGTAACCGCGCTGTGGGCATTCAAAGCCGGTCAGCTTGCCGTAGCCGTCGCCGAGCAACTGCCGCGCGCGGCGAGTGAACTCCGGGTCGGCCACCTTGTGTTCCTGCATGAACCAGAGCGCCATCACGTTGGGATAGTTGGACGACGACGTCTGTTCGAAGCAACCGGACGGTTCGCGCAGCAGCCCCTCGATCCCTCGCCGCAGATCGGCCAGCGGCGAGGGGAACGCCCGGAGCGTGACTTGCAGCGTGCCGGGCACGACCTGTTCGGGCAGTTGCACGGTCACTTTCCGCCGACCTTCCAGCGTGCCGGCCAGCGCTTCGGCCACGGGAAACCCCGCGGGCACGATCCGCAGCGGCCGGCGGACCTGGTCCGACAGCGGTCCGGCCGAACCGTGCACTCGCACTTCCGCGTCCTGGACCTGAACCACTTCCAGCGGAAAATACAGCCGCCCCCGCTCGCCGGCCGCCAACTGCCACGGCAGCTCCGCCGGGCCCGACAGCCGCAGCGCAGGATCCGTCTCCAACCGCAGCCGCCCTTCGAGCGGCTCGTCCGTGTCGTTATTCACCGCGACCGGCAGGTCGATCCGATCGCCTTCGGTCACTTCCAGCGGCAGCTTCGGCTCCAGGCTGAACGGCAGTCGCGAAACGATCCTGCCGCGAGCTTCGCCCAACCGTGCCTGCCCGTGCGCTTCGGCCCGGACTTCGAATGTGGTCACCAAATCCGAAACCTGAAACTCCACGCTGGCCTGGCCCGTGGCGTCGGTCAGCAGCAAGGGATGCCAGAACAAGGTTTCCTGGAAATCCTGCCGAGGCTGATCGGCCGAGCGGGGCGGCGGTTGATGGGCGTACGAGCGGACGACGAACCGCATCTGCCGCAGTTGTTCCTCCCAACTCCGACGCGCTTCCTCGTTCTGTCCCGCGGCCTGCAAGTGAAACAGGTCTCCCAGGAATTGTTCACGCCGCGCCCCATCCACCGGGACCTCGAAGTCGTAGAGCACCGCCGGACCCGGCCCGCCAAGTGGCATGCCAAAGCCTTGCATCCCCGGCATGACCGGCATGTCGCCGGCAGCGGGTCCCATGCCCATTCCAGGCATGCCCGGCATTTCCCCCATCCCCTGCTGCGCCATGCCGCCGAAGCCCGCGATGTCCATGTTGCCCACGCCAAAGCGATACCCTCGGGCTTCTAGCCAGCCGCCGGGGCCGCCCATGCCCATCGCACCGCCCGCGCCCATCATGCCGCCGTCCATGCCTGGCATACCCGCCATGCCTGGCATTCCAGGACCCATGCCCGGCGGGAAAAAGCCTTCGAAATGCGGCGGCAGGTTGCCGTTTAGTGACATGTCGAGTTGGCTCAAGGCCAGATTCGGCAGCATCCCCGTCGCTGCTTCGAGCCCCAACAGCCGTCCGTTCTGCTCCGGTCCCGACTGCGCGCTGGCGGTGGCCGGGAGATTCAATCCCCAGACCGACGGATACTCCGCGCTTTCCAGCGACTCGGACGAATCCACCAGGGCCACAAGCCGAGCGGTGGCGGCGGGCAGCACGGGTCCCATCACCAATTGTCCCCGGCTGGTCACGCGTGCCGACATCCAGCTCAGGCCCACCAGCAGGCACGCTCCGCTGACCAGCACGGCCGGCAGCCACACGTGCCGCCGGACGCTCATCCGCAGCAGCCCCAGCACGGCCAGCAGCGTGAGCACACCCAGTCCCAGCGCCACAATCCACAGTCCAAGCTGGCTCAGTTCGGCTTGCCGGCCGAGCTGGAATTTCTGCACCGCGTCGCGCAGCGCGGCGCGCACGAGTTGCTCGTTGCTGAACAGCACGGGCGCCTCGGCTGTGGCCGATTCCTGGCCCGCCGCCGCCAGGCCGTCCAGTTCCGCGCCTGGCTCCGTACCCGGCATCATGCCTGGCGCCGGCGCGGGAGCATCGACAAAGGTCCGCCAGCCCTGAGTGGCCAACAACAGGTCCAGTGCTTCGGGCGCCAGCGGATCGTCGCTCAGAAAGAAGTTGGCGTCCTCCAGCTTCTCGGCGTTCTGCAGATCGGCCATCAGCCGCACCTGGGTCAGCAGGCCGGGCAGCTTCTCGTCCGCCAACCGCACGACGGACTGGTCGCTGACAGCCAGCCCCAGCGCGGCCGCGACGCCCTCCCCTCGCTCGTCGCGAACCTGCACCGTCAGCTTCACCGGCTGACCAGGCGCGTACTCCCGCGCGTCTTCCGCCAGCTCGACGTTCAGTTGCCTGGCCGAGCGGCGAAACACCAGCCGTTCGGCCAGCGGGCGAGGCGGCTGCTGGCCGTAGTCGTAGACCGTCACGCGAATCACTCCGCCGACCTCGTCCGCCAGCGGCAATTCCACGCTCCGCCGAACCACCTCGTCCGCAGGACGAGTCTTGGATCCGTCCACCAACGTCGGACGGGACTTGGACTCGTCTTCCCCGCTCTTCGCATCGAACCTCACCGGCGCCTGGCCGACGGTGACTTCCCGGCAGACGGCGGCCACGACCAGCGCTGCCTCGGCCCGCCGCGAGACCAGTTCCACGCGCAGCGGCTCGTCGGGCTCCAACACGCCGGCAGCGGTCCGCAGCGCGAGCCACGCGTCGTCGCCCGCCACGGGCAATTCCACCGGTTCGTCGACGCCCACCGGCCGTTCGATTCGCAAGCGGTACGCCGCGCCGGCAGTGGGCGTGAATTCGAATTTCCCACGCCCTTCGTGTGTCGTGGCCAATTCGGCGACTTCGGTTCCGTCGGCGGCCACCACGCTGCCCTCGACATCCACCGGCTCGCCCAGCGGATCACGAGCGTGGAAGTACACTCGCTGCGGGACGCCGGGCACCAGGAAGCCGCCCTCGGGATAGAAATCCACGACCACCTTGCCCAGGTTGATCGGGATCGTCTTGGCGATGGTTTCCACGGTGCCGCCGTCGTCGACGGCCACCGACAGCACGCCGGCGCCTTGCTGCATCGCGCCGGGCAGCGTGAAGTGGATGCGGCAGGCTCCGGTGGCGTCGGTCTCCCAGGTTTCCTCGGGCAGGGCGACCGGTTGCCCATCGACAATCACCAGCACTTGCAGCCGGGTCGCTCCCAGCGGCCCTCCCTCGGCCCGTTCGACCAGCAGATCGGCTTGCACCTGGTCCCCCTGCGAATAGCTGTCGCGGGTGAATTCCAGTTGCTTCTTCAGTCGCGGAGCACGATAGTCGCGGACGAAGAATTCGCGCCGCACTTCATCGAACAGGCCGGTCGGACTGCGGGCAACCAGCGTGTAGCGTCCACCCGGCAGACCGGGAGGCAGCGGCAACTGGCCGTTGCCGACGCCGCCTTGAGTTAACCCGCGGCTCTGGCTGCCAGCCAGCGGCGCCTGGCTGGGATCCAGCAGTTCGTACTCCACCAGCAGATCGTTGCGGTCGGCCAGCGAAAACCGGCCCAGGGTCAGCGAACGGAAGTACACCGATTCGCCGGGACGATACAGCGGCTTGTCCAACGACAGCCAGGTGGTGTACCGCGCCCGTTCCGTTTCCAGCTTGTGGACCAGCTTGCCTCGCCCGGCCTCGCCGGTTTCGACCTCCAGCCGCAGTTCGGACGACACAAAGACCGGATCCAGCGTGATGGTGCCCCGTCCCTGGTCGTCGGTCCGCAACTGGCTTTCCAGTCGCGTTTGCCCTTGCTGGTCGACCAGTCGCCAGAGCAGCGGCTGCGAGGCCGGGCCGCCGTCCAGCGAGCGGGTGGTGACGTTGAACTGCTGCGGCACGCCGGACTGCAGCCGAGCGGGACCGACCACCAGCGTGCTGGCGTGATCCGCCAGCAGACGGCGTTCGGCCTGGGCCACGGCCGAGCCGCGCAAGGGCGAGTCGGGCTTCACCAGGGGATAGACCACCAGTCCGATCAACAGCGTGGCTGCCACCACCACCAGGCCGTTCAAGAGCAGCGCCGCGCGATCGAACAAGCCGCCAGCCCGTTCGCCTTGCAGCCGGACGTGACGAGCCAACTCGACCGGCGGCTCCTCCAGCCGCGCGGCCTCGGCCAGCAGCTCGCTCTGCAGCTTCACCTCGGCGTAGGCCCGCGCCAGGTCGGGATCCGACCCGATGCGGCGAACCAATTCCTGGGCTTCGGTATCGGGAAGCAAGTCGTAGACATATTCCCACAACTGTTGTTCTTGGGCGGAACGGTCCATGGTTTTATCTCGTGCAATGAGCCGCGGGAGGCGCGGGGGAGTGGTGAGGGGTCAGTTGTCAGGTATCAGTTGTCAGTTGTCAGTCGGTGGTTAGGTCGTTCAGGACGAGCCGCAGGCGGGAGAGGGCCAGCCGCATGCGGGTCTTGACGGTGCCCAGCGGGATGCCGATCGCTTGCGCGATTTCGTCGTAGGTCAGTTGGCCATTCTGCCGCAGCAGGAACACTTCCTGTTCTTCGGGCCGCAACTGCCGGACGGCGTCCCGCAGGCGTCCGAGCTGCTCGCGCTGTTCGGCCTGAGCCGCCGGTTGCGAATGGACACTGTCGATCATGGTTTCGCCCTTCCAAGGCTCGCGGCGGCGGCGCCAGCCGGCCTGCCGCATGTCGCGACCCGTGTTCAACGCGACGCGAAAGATCCACGCTTTCAGGTTGTCGAGCTCCGGCAGCTTATGCCGATTCCGCCAGCACTTCAGGAACGCCTCCTGCAAGGCATCCCGGGCGTCTTCCCGGTTGCCCACCAGAAAATACAGCGTGCCCAGCAGCTCGCCCTGATAGCGCGCAAACGCCCCCTCCAGTTGGGAGCCTGGAGAAGACAAATCGCCATCGGCAAGTCGGCGGACAAGGTGTGAGGCGTTCATGGTCTGTCAGCTAAGACGAGTGAGCGGCCGGGGCGGATTCCAGCGGGAAAAAAAAATTCTTGCCGCGGCCTGCGGGCGGCAGCGCCCGTCCCGCGGCGGCCGCCGACCTTGCGGCCGGCCAACCGCATACGTGATAATTGAGACATGTGGCCGCAATCCGACAAGACCGAACAGTTGCTGCTGAACGTCCGCGAGGGGGACGGCGAGGCGGTCAACCAGTTGCTCGACCGGCACCGCGAGTCGCTGCGCCGGATGGTCCGCATGCGACTGGACCAGAAGGTGCAGCGGCGAGTGGACGTCAGCGACATTGTGCAGGAAGTGCTGGTCGAGGCGAACCGGCGACTGCAGGAATACTTGCGGAATCCTACCCTGGCATTCCATCTCTGGCTGCGGCAGATCGCCAAGGACCGGATCATCGACGCGCACCGCCGCCATCGGGGTTCGGCCAAGCGGAGCGTGGATCGGGAGCAGCAGTTTGCGGCCCCCGGCGGAGTCGATCGTTCCACCCTGGACCTGATCGTGCAGTTGTGCGATCGCGAGTTGACGCCGGCCGCCGCGGCCACGCAGCAGGAGTTGGCTCGCCGTGTGGAGCAGGCGATCGGCCAGTTGGAGGAGACCGACTGCGAAGTGATCGTGATGCGGCACTACGAGCAGTTGTCGAACCAGGAAGTGGCCCAGGCTCTGAACCTGACCGAACCGGCGGCCAGTATGCGATACCTGCGAGCGGTCCGGCGACTGCGGGCCCTGTTGCTGGGGCCCGCTGGCGAAGACGACGCTTAATCCTACAGCGCCACTTGGAACGTAAGTCGTTGCCGCATGTGTCCCGCTCCCAACGCCGCCTTTGACTGCAATCCCGATCCGCAGGAATCGGAGCGCGACGAGCGGCTGGCCGTGCTGCTGGCCGACTTGACCGATCGCGCTCAGCGCCGCGAAACCGTGGACCTGGAACAGGTCTGTCGCGAGCACCCGGACCTGGCGGACGAGCTGCGGCAGCTCTGGGGCGCCGTGATGGTGGCCAACCTGGCCGGCAGCCATGCGTCCGAAGAAACGCTGGCGCCCAACCGCGATTCAGCCGTCACGCTGCCGCTGCCCTGCCGTTTCGGCGACTACGAACTGCGGCGCGAACTGGGCCGGGGCGGGATGGGGATCGTCTACGAGGCGCGGCAGATCAGCCTGAACCGGACCGTGGCGGTGAAGATGATCCTGCGCGGCCAACTGGCATCCAGTACCGACCTGGAGCGGTTTCGGGCGGAAGCCGAGGCGGCCGCTCGGCTGAATCATCCCAACATCGTACCCGTGTACGAAGTGGGGCAGCAGGACGGGCGAGCCTATTTCTGCATGAAGTATGTGCCGGGCCAGACGCTGGCCCAACGCCTGGCCGACGGGCCGCTGCCGCCCCGCGAGGCAGCTCGCCTGCTGGCCGCGGTCAGCCGGGCGATCCATTTCGCCCACCAGCACGGCGTGCTGCACCGCGACCTGAAGCCGTCGAACATCGTGATCGACGATCAGCAGCAACCGCACGTGATGGACTTCGGTCTGGCCAAGCAGATCACCGACCCCGCCAGCCTGACCCGGACGGGCGCCGTGCTGGGGACGCCCGCCTACATGGCGCCGGAACAGGCCGCCGGCGCGCGGGGCGAAGTCGGTCCGGCCAGCGACGTCTACAGCCTGGGCTCGATCCTCTACCACATGCTGACCGCCCAGCCGCCGTTCCAGGCGGCCACGCCCGTCGACACGCTGCTGAAACTGCTGGAGCAGGATCCGATTCCGCCGCGGGTCCTGAATCCGCTGGCCGATCGCGACCTGGAGATGATCGCCATCCGCTGCCTGCAGAAGCCGGCCGATTTGCGCTACGGTTCGGCCGCCGCTTTGGCCGACGATCTGGAAGCCTATTTGAACGACGAACCGATCAGTGCCCGTAGCGGGCGGCTGGGCCAGATTGTCGCTCGCTGGTTTCGCGAAACGCATCATGCCCCCGTGCTCGAGAACTGGGGGCTGCTCTGGATGTGGCACAGCCTGGCCCTGTTGATCGCCTGCCTGCTGACCAACACGCTGCAGTGGCTGGGCGACACGAACCGCCTGCACTACGCCGCCTTGTGGACCGCCGGTCTGGGCGCCTGGGCCGCCGTGTTCTGGGCCTTGCGCAGCCGGATGGGACCGGTCACCTTCGTCGAACGCCAGATCGCCCACGCCTGGGCCGCCAGCATGATCGGCATCGGGCTGCTGTTTCCGCTGGAGGCCTGGCTGGGTGAACCCGTGCTGCGGCTGTCGCCGGTGGTGGCGCTGATCAGCGGGATGATGTTCCTGGTCAAGGCGGGGATCCTGTCGGGCGCGTTCTACGTGCAGTCGGCGATCCTGTTCGGCACGGCCGGGCTGATGGCGTTCTTCCCCGCGGTCGCGCACCTGATTTTCGGAGTGGTTTCGGCAGCCTGTTTTTTCTTTCCCGGCTTGAAATACTACCGGCAACGCATGCGGCAGAAACGCCGGTGAAGCCGCGGAGAGGGGGCCCACCATTCACCTGCTGATGCCACTGGGTTCGAGCGTGCTGGTGATCTTCGGCCTGCTGCTGCTGAAGCGGGCCCAGGACCGAGGCGTGTCGCCGTGGACCGCCATGATCCTGCTCAGTTGGACGTCGGCGGGCATTTTCTCGCTGCTCACCCTGCTGGGCGGGACCATGCAGCCGCTTTCCCTTTGGTGGCAGCCGGCCGTGATCGGGGCCCTGTTCATGGCGGGCCAGTTCTTCACGTTCCTGGCGGTGAAGCTGGGGGACGTCTCGATCGCCGCCCCGGTGCAGGGCGTCAAAGTGCTGCTGGTCCCCGCCGCCTCGCTGCTGATTGTGTCCGAACTGCCGCCGCCGCGGATCTGGATCGCGGCCTGCATCGCGCTGGCGGGGATCGTCTGCGTGCAGTGGAACGACGCCACGGTCAATCGTTCGCGGGTGGTCATCTCGGTCGGGTTCGCCCTGCTCGGATCGGTCTCGATGACCGCGCTCGACCTGCTGATCCAACGCTGGGCGCCGGCCTGGGGCGCGGGCTATTTCCTGCCGCTGGCGTTCGCCAGCGCGGCGCTGTTTTCGCTGGCCTTCCTGCCGCTGGCCGACGCGCCCCGCCGGTTGGCTCCGCCAGGCATCCTGATCCCGCTGGTCGCCGGCGCCGTGCTGATGTCGGTCCAGGCCATTGGCATGACGTTCACGCTGGCTCAGTTCGGCGACGCCAGCCGAGTGAACATCGTCTATTCGCTGCGGGGGCTGTGGGGCGTCGGCCTGACCTGGCTGCTGCTGTGCCTTCTGCCCGCGGCGCACCACCGGCCCAGCCAGCGCGTGATGGCCATGCGGCTGCTGGGCGCCGTCCTGATTGCCATCTCGGTGCTGCTCTCGTTGACCAGCCGCGGCCCGTCCTCGATACTGAAGCGCCAGGCGAAACCCGAAACATCGCAATCCCACGCCGCTGGCGGCGGGCGTGTGGTTCAGCGTCCGCCAGATCCTCCCTCCCCGCAAGTTGCCCGGTGGCGTGGCCTGGTCCAACCGCTCGTGGACCGGGAACTTGCCGTCGATGGACCTCGATGGACCCTGAACTAGCCACGCATAGGCCTTGCAAATGATAGATGGCGAGCAAGCCATAAACGATAAACTGCCGCTGGTGCTGGTGGCCGATCAACGGCCTTTCAGCAGCGGCGGCAATCGCTTCTGCATCCTGCAACCGTTGATGACGCTGGACGGCGATCCGCTGGATACCAGCGTTGCGGCGTTTCCCAATCGCGGCCGCGTCTGGTGGATGCTCCGCGATAACATCCGCGAGGAAGACGTTGTGCCGGGATCCATCTGGATTTCGACCCTGGAGGACGCCACGAAATTCGATCTGGTCGATCCCGAATCGGACAAGTACCAGGTTCTGCGGAGCGCGATTCAGCTCGACAGCACCGACCTGGCCGAAGTGATCCCGCTGGACACCGACCATCCGGACCTGTTGGCCGTGACGCGGGGCAGGCGCCTGCCGTTTTCCCGCCGGCCCGTCAGTACCGTATTTCTGCGCGGTCGGCGGACCGCGCTGGGACCGCTGAAGGCGGCCTGGCATCAAGACAGCCAGGAGATCGAACTGCAACCGCTGTCGTTAAGCAAGCCCGAAGTCATTCGCGTCGCCACCGAACTGTTCGACCAGTCGGTGAGAATGTCGGAGTTCACCGTCTCGCTGAACAGTTATGATCCGCACCACGAGCCGGTGACCCAGCGCATTTTTCTGACCCGCAAGGCCTGGTGGAAGCTGGACGAGCTGCGGCGGGCCGGCGAAACGCTCGACGCGTCGCTCGACAGCCAGATTATCAACTGGGCGCTCAAGCGGTACGGGATTACCCGCAGCCAAGGCCAGCAAGTCAAGACGTTTTTCAACGAAGTGGGTTCCCTCGAAGCGGCGGGCGACGACGACGAGGAAACGCGGCGCAAGCTCTTGCGGCTCCAGGGACTGGCCGCCGACGCCGAGCGGGTGCTGGCCCTGGGCGGCGAAGTGGCCGTGGTCCTGGCGCAGCATGGCGAGTTCCGGCAACTGGTCGAATCCCATATCGATGCCCTGGCCGAAAGTCGCGTGCAGGAGGAGGTCCGGCTGCGCCGGAGTGAAGTCGAGACAGCGATCACCGACCAGCGCCGGCAACTGCAGGCGGTCGAGTCGGACCTGCGGCGGCGCAAGAGCGACTTCGAACTCCTGGTCCGGCAACAGGACGAGGATTTCCAGCGCCGGCAGGCGTCCCGCCTGGAGGGGCTGGAGCAGCGCGAACAGGAGATCGCCGAGCGCGAGCAGGCGATTGTCCGGGTCGAGGCCGGGATTCAACAACGGCTCGACAGCTTGATCCGGCGGTTCGAAACCGAGGCCGACAAGCTGACCGGCGACGTGCTGATCCAGTGGATGCTGCTGCGCAAATCGGGCGCCTTGCCGAGCGCCCCCGATCTGGCTGGCTCGAGCGATTGGGCCGCCGTCGGCGGTTCGGCTTCGCGCGAGGCGACGCTCAACCTGCCCGCCTACCTGACGCACGCGCGGCCGGCCGGCGACGAGCCGGAGATGCTGGAGGACGAGTTTCTGCGGCAGTTCGCCCGGGTGGTCCAGCAGCGCGGTTTCCAGTTTGACATCCAGGATCTGAAGAACTTTCACACCTGCGTCAAGATCGGCGGACTGACGGTGCTGGCCGGGGCCAGCGGAACGGGCAAGAGCAGCCTGCCGCAGTTGTACGCCGAGTCGCTCGGTTGGGCCGACCGCTACCTGCACGTCTCGGTCCGCCCGGACTGGCTGGACGACCGCGATTTCGTGGGCGCCTACAATCCGCTGGTCCAGCGGTTCGAACCGTCGAACTCCGGCGTCATCGACCGGCTGGTGGCGGCGGCCGTCGACCGCCAGCGAGGCCTGGGCGGAGTGTATCTGATCGCCCTGGATGAAATGAACCTGGCCCGCGTGGAACATTACTTCGCCCAGTTCCTCAGCCTGCTGGAACTGACCGAGGACAAACGCAAACTGTCGCTCGTCGCGCCGGGGCTCGCCCAGCCGTCGGACCCGTATCACCCGTTCCACGAGCTGCCGATCGGCAACAACGTCCGCTTCGTGGGCACGGTGAATATCGACGAGACGACGCACTTTTTCAGCCCCAAGGTGCTCGACCGGACGCAGGTCGTGTGCCTGCCGCCGCCCGATCTGGCCAGTCTCCAGGCGGCTCAGTTCAGCGACCCGATCCCGGGCATCCGCCCGGTGGCCTGGGAGTTGTTCCAGCGCTGGGCCGCGCCGACCGAACCGCCGCCCAGGATTCGCCAGTTCCTGTTGCAGGTCTCCGAGGCCTTGCAGGAATCCCGGCTCGGCCTGCGAGCCCGCCAGTTTCAGCGCATCGCGCACTACGTGGCCTGTTCGCAGAATTACCTGGAACAGGATGCGGCCCTGGACTACCAGTTGATGCAGGTGGTCTTGCCGCGCCTGCGCCGAACCGCTCCGCGACTGGACGCCTGCATGCAGAAGCTGCGGGCCCTGGTGCTGGCCAACCGCTTCCCGCGAAGCGCCGAGATGCTCAAGCGGATCGCCGAGCCGGGGATCGAGAATGACTTCTTCCAGCTTCTTTAGCGTCTGGCTCCGCGCCGGCGACAGGGTCCTGCACCAGCGGCATCTGGACCCGCTGGAGCTGCCGGCGTCCGAACCGCTGCCGCTGACCATTCCCGCGGCCACGAAGTTCGCGGTCGAAGTGCGGCGAGTGGCGGCCGACCGGCGGCTGCGCATCGTGCTCGGCAGCGAACCGGTCGCCTCCGTTCCCGCCAGAGCGGCCGGATTTCAAACCGAGTCGCAGGCCTGGTTCTGGAACGAACTGGGCGACAGCGCGATCCGGATCGAACGCCAACTGGAAACGTTCGAGTCCCGCTACGAGTTGCTGTGGGAACTGCCCGTGCGCGTCGTCGCGCGGACCGCCGTGCTGCGGGACTATCGCGTGATGATGGAAGACCTGCAGGCCATCCACCAGAATCTGGCGCACGACGTGATCGGCCGCGGTTTCCAAGGCTACGGTCTGACGTCGGAAAGCGTCCAGGCGCTGCAGCCCGAACAGCTCGTGCAGTCGATCCAGATTGTCCGCGACCGGCTGGCCAACTGCCTGGCGGCGATCGACCGGCAACCCTCCACCGCACTGGTCCGCCGCCGGGTGGCCGTCCCGTACCGGGGCGGCGAGCGTATCGATCCGGCCAGCGTGCAGGCCGTGGCCCGCGATCCGCTGACCGTGGTCGACCGCCAGGGCCGCGTGCGGAATCTGGGACGAGTGCAGGTGCGGCGTCCGACCATCACGCAGGATCTGCCCGAACATCGCCAGATCGCCCAGGCCGTCCGCGACCTGGCCAAACGGGCTCACCTGGTGGGCGACCATTGCCGGCGGGCCATGGAACTGCTGGAACAACAGCGGCATCGCTGGGGGCGGGGCGGGCAGGCCGAGGATGCCTCGGTTCGCGAGCAGCGGGATCTGCCGCGGATCGAGCAGTTGGAGGCGGCCGCCCGCTCCTGCCCGCCGCTGGTCGACAGCCTGCACCAGTTGATCAGCCAATACGAGTTTCTGGCCGCGGCCGGCCCGCCGCGTTCGCCGTTTGGGCCGACTCCGACGTTCCTGGGACGCCCCGAATACCGGGCGATTTATGACATTCTGCTGGAGGCCCGCAGCCCGCTGGGCCTGCTGGTGGACGGCGACGCCCTGCGGATTGCCTATCGCGATCTGGCGACGCTGTATGAATACTGGTGCTTCCTGCAGGTGGTTTCGTACCTGCGCGCCCGGTTCGGCGCGCCGCGAGCGGCACAGGCCTTCTCGCTGATTCACGACGTCTACCGCCCCGAACTGACGCCCGGACAACAGTTCGCGTTCCAACCGGACGAACAAACGCAGATCGTGGTCCGCTACACGCCCGAATTCATGCCGCTGCGCGAAGCCCGGGGAGCGGGCCTGGCCTGGGGTGCCTCGCTGACGGGCGAACCGCTGCGCCCGGACATCACGGTCGAACTGCGGCGCCCGTCGCGGCCAACCACGATCCTGGTGCTGGACGCCAAGTCCACGGAGCAGTTTTCGCCGCGCCGCTTGCGGGAACTGTCCGACTACTCCCGGCAGATCGTCGACATCCGGACCGGTTACCAGCCCGTGCGGCAAGTATTCCTGCTGCATCGCGGGCGCGAGCTACGGCCGCTGGTCAATCTGCCCGGATACTTCCAAGGCGCGGCGCTGGATCGCACCAGCCTGGTGATCGGCGCCGTCGAGTGTGCTCCGCAGCGCGTCGGCCTGCTGCCGCCATCGCTGGGCGAGGTCGTCGACCGCTTTCTGGAGTGGTGAAAGCCCGTGACCGCTCCGCTTCCCGCGCTGGCCATTCAGCGGACTTGCGCGAACTGCTTTTGAAAGAACTCGAACATCTCACCCACCACGTCGCGGCCGGCCGCCTGCGGCGTGTAGACGAACACATTCTCGATCTCCAGCTCGTCCATCTTCCGCACCAGTTGCCGGCCGAAATTGGGATGATGGATTCCCTGGCCCGGCCGCGCGTCGTCCGGCAGCGGACCGTCCGCTTCGTTGTACACCATGTACAGCGGCGGATCGTCCTTGGTCAGATGCTGGATGGCGGCGCACTGGTCGTACAAGCGCTTGACTTCGGGAGTTGGCTCCAGCGCCTCGGCCGTGGTCTTCAAGCCGTAGACTTTCAGCAGCGAGGGGTGCTCCCAGGCGCGGCCGCCGATCAGCTCCTTGATTACGATCGGGTCGTAGGTGCCCTGGCCGCCAAACGTGCCGACCGCCTGGATCCGCGTCGATTGGCGCAGCACCGGATCGTCGCTGTCCGGTTGGGCCAGGTCGTCGTGAAAACCGATCCACATCGAGATGCCCGCGCCGGCCGAACCGCCAAAGCAGGCCACTCGCCGCGGGTCCAGATTCCACTCCTCGGCCTTGCTGCGCAGGAACTGCACGGCCCGAGCGCCGTCGTGCTGCGGCGCGGGAAAGATCGTCTGCTGTCCATCGACGTACCGATAGTTGATCGCCGCGCAACTGATGCCCGCCTCCTGTGCCAGGCGGAGGACCCCTGGGTTGATCGAGTTCTTGTTGCCGCCGACAAAGCCGCCGCCGTGAATGTAGACGATCAACGGCGTCGGCTGGTCGGACTTGGCCTGGTAGAAGTCCAGCACGTTCCGCTCGTGCGGCCCGTACTTGACGTTGGCGTGCGTCGCGGCGATCACACCGGCGCGCTGGCGGACGTCGCCCTGCTGGGTGCGCTGCGTCAGCAGCTTCTGGCGATAAGCCTCGGCTTCCTCGCGGGTCAGCACGCCGTCGCGGTTGGCATCGGCGTCGGGGAAACGCTGCCGCAACTGTTCCAACCGTTCGGCATCCGGGCCGTTCTGTTGCGCCAGGACCTGACCGGGCATCACCGCCGCCATCAAACCCGCCGCTATCAACGCGGCCGCCATCAACCCAGCCGCGACCACATACCTGAGCGATTGCATGGTTCGGACTCCAGTGTAAGAATCAGGAACGCAGATTAGATTGTCGTCGCCACGAGAGACAAGCATGGAAACCGCGACTTCGCAGGCGTATCGGCCGCCGGGCCCGGACAACACTGCGGCGCGTCCCCGGTTGCTTTCGGTCCGCTTCTGGGTCCCGGCCCTGGTGTGTGCCGTGGCCGCGCTGGCGGTCCCGCTGGCGTTTCTCTGGGGAGGCATCGTCGCGACCACGCAAGTGTACCAGCGCCGGGCGGCCGCGCAACAGGTGCGCATCGAAGCTTTCCTGAACGAAGATCCCGGCGCGTTCGGGAATCTGTCCGTGGAGCAGGCTTCCGATGGCTGGGCCTACCCGTTGGGCGAGGTCGCGTCGCAGGCGGACTACGATCGCCTGGCGTCGAAACTGCGGGAAATGTTCGGAGACGAACTGGCCGAGGCGATGCTGGGTGGCGTGAGCGTGCGGTAGCGGTGCCGGACCCCGCTGAGCCGTTGGGCTGCCGCGGGCTGCGGGCGGTACAAAGTAGTCATCACGCTCCGCGTGATGATCCCTTTCACGGCCGACCGCCCGCCTCGGTGGCCGTCTCCATCCGAAGCCGCCGGCCGCTAACTCGTCGCGGACTTTGTCGTCCTGCCGCGTTGTCGATGGAGACAGCGCACACAAGGCTCATCACGCGGAGCGTGATGGCTACTTTGCCCGCCGATTACGGAGACGATACGCAGCTCTGCGCGCTGTCGCAGGTTTACGAGGGGCTGCACCTGAAGAAGGGCGAGAAGACCAGGACTACCCCGAGGAAGTGAATCGCGGAACCTTCCGGCCCGTGCCATGTCGAACGGCTACTTCCCACGCGCCCTGATCCTCTCGGCACGAACCGGCACACGGCCAGTCACAGCTTTGGTATCGGGATCTGCGGGTACGAGCGAGGCGTCGAGCTGCGGGGGCCGTAGTAGGAATAGTGTTCGGCCAGCTCGAAACCGAAACCGCGGTCCAGCTCCTGTTCGGCGCGAGCCGCCCAAGGCGTCCCCGGATGCTGGTCGATCACGGCGCGAAACAGCTCCCGCGCCCGGACCATGTAGGGTTCGGTCCGAGCTTCCCCCACGGTCACGCTGGACGGCCGGACGTCCCATCGCGACAAGCGGATCTGGCCGGGCTTTTCCAGCGGCACGATCTTGGGGTGGTTGACGAACTGTTCCAGGCAGGCCCCATACTCGTACGTCCGGGCGGTATAAGCGACCGTCTGGGCCAGCATCAGATCGTAGTTGGCCTGCCACCGCGGCGACGGTTCCCGCTCGCGGTCGTAGCGGAGCGCGTCCAATGTTCGAGTGGCCTCGTCGAGATAGGCCAGGTAGAGCTGGGCCTTGGCCTGTTCCTGGCGGACCTGGCGGACAAACTCATCCGGCTGCGCCGAGAACTGGAAGCGGACTTCCATCACTTCCGCGACCCGCGGATCGTACGGATCCAGATCGTGGATGATCTGCCACAGCACGCGCCGCAACTGGCTGGCGTCGCGGTCGGCCAGGATGTCGGCACGAGCGCGCAGGTCGGGGCGGTACGCCCGCATCGCCTCCAGTTCGTAGCGCCGCTGCTCGCCCCGCACCAGGTTCGACTCAAGGCTCGGCAACATGAAGAACACGCCGCCCGTCTCGCGGGCCAGCCGCGCCTGCTCGAACGGGCCAAAGCCGCTGGGATGGGCGTCGTAGCGGCGCCGAAAGCCGTCGGTCTGCAACTGCTGGACGAACCCCGTTTCCGGCCCGCGATCGATCGGCAGCCAATGGACGTGGCCAGTGAACGGGTGCCGCCATTGCATGTGGGCGTAGGGATAGCCGAAGACGGCTTCGCGTCCCAGCGTATACACGCGGCAACTGGCCTCGCGCGCCAAGGCGATCGTGGCCTCCAGGGCCTCCCCGTTCGAAACGCGCTCGCCCGACTCGTCCGAGACCAGCACCAGCGCCATCTGGCGCCGGCCCTTGCGCACATACTCCAGGTGGCCCGCCACCGAGGCCTGGATCGCGCCGCACATCATCTCGACGCCCGAAGGGTCCGTGGGCACGCCGTCGATCGCCTGCCGGATCTCGTCCAGATCCGAAGTGGGCCGCCGCGTGTGCACCAGAAACCGTTCGCCAAAACTTGTGATCGCCGTGGTCAGGGTATCGCTGTTGGCCGCTCCCCGCAAACCCAGGTCGGCATACACGCGGTCGATGCGGGAACGAATTTCGCGCTGGTCATCCTTCATGCTTTCGGACTGGTCGAAGCACCAGACCAGCAGCACGTCTCCCTTGGACAGCATCCACAAGACTTCCTGCGTGATGCGGTCCAGCGCCTGTTCGTAGCTGTCGACCACGGCCCGGGGATCGCCCAGCGCGCCGTCGGGCGTCTCTTCGATCAGCCGCGTGAAGTCCGGCAACTCGCTGGCCAGGCCACCCACGTCCAGCTCGCTTGCCGACGCCGCCGCATCCAGCACCCGCTGGTCGAGCGTCACGGGACCCTCGGTGCCCGCGGCCGCGCTGTTTCCCGCGACCGAGCCGGACAACAGGCTGGCGGCGGACATGGCGGAACTGTGGGCCGCGGCCGCGTCGGCCGCCAGCGTGACCTGCAGCAATTCGTCTTCCGCCGCCGCGGGAAACTCGACCAGCAGCGGCGCGTAAGTGGAGGGCCTGGTTCGCGGCAGCGCGAATAACGCCAGTGCCACCAGCGCGAGCAAGTGCAAGGCCGTCGAACCCAGAAACGCCTCGGCGCCGTGCAGCAGGCCCCGGCGCAGGACGGGCGACCGCTCGGCTTCCGGCTCGACTCCGCCCGTTTCGTCGCGACCGTCCGCCGCGCGAGCTGCATCGTTGCCGTCAGGGGCGGTGCCCGCTGCGGGCCAGCTTTCGGCGGCCACCGGTGGCGCGACAACCTGCGTTTCGTTCGGCGCCTGGATTGCTTCCCCGCTCATAGCGTCTGAGTCTAAGCCGGCACCTCGCCAGACTCAACCAGATTTCTCCCTGCGCTGGCGATTGAATACTTCACTTCAAGGTATATCATTAAAGCGTGGGGCCATTCTTCCGACGGAGCACGCATCATGCTTTCCAAGACTGCCGAGTACGCCTTGCGGGCGGTCGTCTGGCTGGCTCGAGAGCCGGGTCGGGCGGAGTCGGCCGATCATTTGGCCGAGGTCACCAAGGTGCCGCGCCGCTACTTGCACAAGGTCTTGCAGGATCTCGTGCATGCCGACCTGGTGCGTTCGCAGCCGGGTCCCGGTGGCGGATACTCGCTGCGCGTGTCGCCGGCCGACGTTTCGATCCTGGATGTCGTCAACGCGGTGGCGCCGCTGGAACGCATCCGGCAGTGCCCGCTGGGGCTGTCGTCGCACACCAGCTTGTGCCCGCTGCACGCGGAATTGGACAAGGCCTACGCTGCCACCGAGCGGGCGTTCGCGAGGGTCACGCTGGCCAGGTTGCTGCGGTCGACCAGTCCGGTCGTTCCCTTGTGCGAGACGGACCAGGCAGGGAGACTTTCCTGAACGGCGGCGCCAGCGGGAAGCCGAACTTGCTGGCGCGAGCCGGCTGTCAAGGTTGCTCGTCCTGGACCGGAACGCTGATCACCAGTCCGGCAAAGCGGGGCGTTTTCGAGCGTTCGTTGAAGAATCCCACATGGCAGGCGATGCAGCCCGACGACAGTGGAATCACGCCCGCCCGGCGAAGATAACCGTCTTCCACTTGCTCATGTTCCGACTTGCCTTCCTGGAAGGCCTGAACCGCTTGCTTTTCGAAATCGCTCTTGGGTTCGTGCGTCACACTCATCGCCCGCGTGTTGCCGGCGATCCAACGCGCTTGAATCCCCGTCTGCCGGTCCATCTGCGCAAAGACGTCTTCCATGGCCCGCGCGGGAACAATCGCCCGCTCGCCGTGGAAGTAACGCTCGTGCATCATCTCCAGCGTGCTGGCATAGACCTCGTGCAGCAGCTTGGCGCGGTGACGCGCTTCGGGCACGGCCAACCGCCGGGATTCACCCGCGGTTGACGTTGGCTCGTCCGCGTCCCGCGACGCCCCCGGTTGCGGCTCGTCCGCCGCGGAATGAGCGGTCAGGACGGCGACCGCTGGCACCAGGAACACCAAGGCCGCGAGGGGCCAGAGGGAACATCGTCTCATGGTTGGTTGTCTCGCCCGCGGATGGTGAATGGACAGGGCCAAAACCGAATTATGCATAATTCTATGTAGATTGCAAGCCCGGAGCCGCCGTAGCCGAGATGTTGACCGGCGCAGGTCAGCGCTCGATACTGGTTCCGGCGTTCCACTTCCCAGACCGCGGGCAACCGGCCACCGGAGCATCGTATGCCACTGCGCCCCAGCGAATCAGCCGCCCGTCTGCCGCTCGGATTCGCGGCACTCGTTCTCGCCGCCGCCCTGTTGTCCATCTGTCCGGCAACCACCGCGCTCGCCGCGGAAACCGGCCGGGCGCCTAACATCGTAGTCATTCTGGCCGACGACCTGGGGTATGCCGATTGCGGATTCAGCGGCGGACGGGAGATCCGGACGCCGCATCTGGACAAGCTGGCGGCGGCGGGCGTGGTGCTGGAGTCGCATTACGTCCAACCAGTTTGCTCGCCCACGCGGGCGGCCTTGATGACGGGCCGGTATCCGATCCGCTACGGTCTGCAGGTGGGTGTGATCCGGCCCTGGGCGCAGTACGGCCTGCCGCTGGAGGAACGCACGCTGGCCCAGGCCCTGCGCGAGGCGGGATACAACACGGCCATCTTCGGCAAATGGCACCTGGGCAGCTTCGATCAGGCTTATTGGCCAAACGCCCGCGGCTTTGACGATGCCTACGGCCACTTGTTCGGAGCGCTGGACTACTTCACGCATATCCGCGACGGCAAGCTGGACTGGTACCGCAACGGCCAGCCGCTCGAAGAGGAAGGCTATACGACGCACCTGCTGGCCCGCGAGGCGGTGCGATTCGTACGGCAGCAGACCGCCGACAAGCCGTTCTTCCTCTACCTGCCGTTCAACGCGGTGCACACGCCGCTGCAGGTACCCGACGAGTACATGAAGCCTTATGCGGAGTTGAAAGAGCCTCGCCGCAAGCTGGCCGGGATGCTGGCCGCGATGGACGAAGCCGTGGGCCAGGTGGTGGATGCGATCGACAAGCAAGGTCTGCGCGAGAACACGCTGTTTGTGTTCTCCAGCGACAACGGCGGGTATCAGCCGGGGCGCGTAACCGACAATGGACCGTTGCGGGCGGGCAAGGGAACGCTGTACGAGGGTGGCGTGCGAGCGGCCGCCTTCGCTACTTGGGCCGGACGACTGCCAGCGGGCAGCCGGAACAAGGAACCGCTGCACGTTGTCGACTGGTATCCCACGCTGGTGAAGCTGGCCGGCGGGTCCCTCCAGCAACCGTTACCGCTGGACGGCCGCGACATCTGGCCCACGCTGGCCGAGGGCCGGCCGTCGCCGCACGAGGACATCCTGCTGAACGCCTCGCCCGGCGGCGGAGCGCTGCGGGCCGGCCAGTGGAAACTGAAGATCACCTTCGTCGCACCCCAGGGCGGCCAGCGCCGCGCTCGGCCAAGACGGGGCGAAGCTCCGCAAATCGAACTCTATAACGTGGTCACGGACGTCGGAGAACAGCAAAACGTGGAAGGGTTCTTCCCGGAAAAATCATTGGAGTTGAGAACCCGCTACGAGAAGTACGCCAGCCAGGCGGTGCCGCCGCGAACCAGTCCTCCGGCGCCCGAGCGCTGAGCAACAGCGCCGTCGCCTTTCGCTCCGCATAGTCGCCTTTCGCTCCGCGAAAGTAGCGCGGCATCTGGTACCCGGCATCCCCCAGAATCCTGAGGCAACCTCAGACCCAGCGCGCGCTACTTTCGCGGAGCGAAAGGCGACTATGGGCACAGCCTCTACGGCTGGAATTCCATCGGCAGTTGGGCTTCGCCTCCGTGCTGCCCGCCGCCCGCCTCGAAGCGGGCCACCACGGCACAGCCGCAAGCGTCGCTCCACACGTTCACGCTGGTCCGGCACATGTCCAGGACGCGATCCACGGCCAGGATCACTCCCTGCATTTCGACCGGCAAGCCGACGGCCTGCAGGATGATCACCATCATCACCAGCCCGGCGTGCGGGATGCCCGCCGCTCCCACGCTGGCCAGCAGCGCCGTCACGGCCACGATGATCTGCTGCGTGAGCGGCAGGTTGAAGCCATGATACAATTGCGCGATAAACAACACGGCCACCGCCTCATACAGCGCCGTGCCGTCCATGTTCACCGTGGCGCCCAGCGGCAGCACGAAGGAACTGACGCGGTTGCTGATCCCCGCCCGCTTTTCGACACTGGCCAGGGTCAGCGGCAGCGTGCCATTGCTGGAAGCCGAACTGAAGGCCGTCAGCAGCGCGGGGCTCATCGCTTGAGCGAACTTCCAGGGATTACGGCGAGCGACAAAGTGCAGGATCAGCGGCAGGATCACGACCGAATGGAACACCAGGGCGCAGGTCACCGTCAGCATGTACCAGAACAGCGACTGGAACACGGCCGGACCCTGCGTGGCCGTGACATACATCATCAGGAACAAGACGCCCAGCGGGGCCAGCTTGATGATCGCCGTGGTCATCGCCATCATCACCTCGAACGCCGCCTGGAACAGGTCGCGGAGCAGCTCGGCGGTCCGCCCGCCCACCAGGATGGCGAAGATGGCGAACGCCAGGCTGAAGCAGATGATCGATAGAAAGTTCGCTTCGGCCAGCGCTCCCACCGGGTTGGTCGGGATCATCGTCTCCACCTGGCCAAACAACACGTCGCCCAGGTTGCCCGTGACTTCCGGCACTTCGGTGGCTTGCTTGTTGACGCCGCCCCGCAATCCCGGCCGGATCAGGTTCACCATCACCAGCCCGGTGATGATCGCCAAAGCACTCGTGCAGACGTAATACAGCAACGTCCGGCCGAACATCCGGCCCAGTTGTCCGGCATGACCCAAGCCCATCACGCCGGTGATCAGCGAGGTGACGATCAGCGGCACGGCCACCATCTGCAGCAGGCGCAGGAACAGGTTGCCCACCCGCTGCGCCCAGTCGCCGAAGTAACGGGCCCAGGAGCGGCCATGGGACTGAAACAAGCGATGCGCCTGAGCATCCAGCTTGGCCAGTCCGTTGAGCGTCGACACGGAGCCGGGCACCTGCCGAGTGCCATCGACCACCCGCTGCCGCTCGTTCCCCTCGTCGTCCGTGATCCAGATGTCGATACGGTTGGGCGTGTCGTGGAACCGCAACTTGCTGACGCCGGGAGGCAACCTTGGAGCGTCGACCGACGACTGCCGATCGCCCAGCGTGGTGTTCAGCGTCAGTCCCACGGCGGCTCCCACGATCATGCCGATCAGGATTTGCCAATGCAGGGCGATCCGCTTCATGAGCCGCGTACCCCTTCCACTTCAATCAAGCTCGGAGCGAACCGCTGTCGTTCTGGGCGAGCGTCCCGAGCAGGACTCGAACCTGCGACCTGAAGTTTAGAAGACTTCTGCTCTATCCAACTGAGCTATCGGGACTTGCGTCGATCCACCAGGCGCCTATTCTCCAGCGAAAGCGTCCTGTCGTCCACCCCCACCCTTTCGCTTGGAGGTTCGCCGCCCCCAGCTTATTCGAATCCCAGCCCGCCGACCAGCAAGTCCGGCGCGGACCTGACCCCTGGGCCCGCCCCGGCTGCCATCATCGTGCAAGGCCTTTGAGAACGATCCCAACTCGATTAGAACATCCAGCCGGAGGCGAACCATGAAGTTACGGCAAATGTCGGTGCTGCTGTTGGTCGGGCCGCTGTTGGTCGGGCTGCTGTCGCTGTCGGCCACGAACTGGGCGCGAGCGGCGGAACCGCTGCGCTTGCGGCTCCTCAGCTACAACATCCATCATGCCGAGGGTGTCGATCGAAAGCTGGACGTGGAGCGGATCGCGGGCGTGATCCGTTCGGTGAAACCCGACCTGGTGGCGCTGCAGGAGGTCGACCGCAACGTGGGGCGGACGCAGTCGGTCGACCAGCCGGCGGAACTGGCCCGGTTGACCGGGATGCAGGTGGTGTTCGGCGCGAATATCGAGCTGCAAGGCGGTCATTACGGCAACGCCGTCCTGTCTCGACTGCCGATCAAGCGTCAGCGGAATCACTTGTTGCCCAACATCGACGCCAGCGAGCAGCGGGGCGTCCTGGAGGTGGAGGTTCAACCGGGCGCATCGCATCCGGCCGTGCTGCTGTTGGCGACCCATCTGGACTTTCGGCCGGACAACCGGGAACGCCTGGCATCGGCCAAGGCGATCAACCTGCTGGCGGGCAAGGATCCGCGGCAGCCGGCACTGCTGGCTGGCGATCTGAACGATACGCCGGACAGCCAGACGCTGGAAACGTTGGCGTCCACCTGGAGCGTGGCCAACGCGCAGCCGCTGGCCACGGTGCCCGTCGATCGGCCCACCAAGCAGATCGACTTCATTCTCTGCCGACCTCGCGACCGCTGGAAGGTGGTCGAAGTGCGGGTGCTGGACGAGGCGGTCGCGTCCGACCATCGGGCCATCTTCGCAGTGCTGGAACTATTGCCGTGAAGAAACTGGGAGACTCGTGAATCACGGAGCAGGCGAGCGGCGGGCGTCAGCCCGCTGTTTCTGGCGAGCGGCGGGTGTCAGCCCGCTGTTTCTGGACGAGCGGCGGGCGTCAGCCCGCTGTTTCCCGGCGTATTCGGGAAACCGGACCATCCGTCCGGCCCCTCTGCGACACCCGCGCCGAACACCACTCCCCCCCCTTCCCTGTTGATTCATGTTGCCACAACTGTTGTCTTGACAACCTTATGGCCGGCTGCTAAGGTACCGGCATGAATCCGCTCCCGGTTTCCACAACGTCCGTGCGGCGGCCGAAGTTCGACTCGCTGGAGCAGGAGGCGTTTCTCAATCTCTGGCGGACCTACGACCGGCTCAAGACGCTCGAGGAAGAGGTCTTCGGGCGGGTCGGCCTGTCCGCTCAGCAATACAACGCCCTCCGCCTGTTGCGCGCCGTGCACCCGGAGCCGATGCCGACGCTGGTGCTGAGCGGCCATTTGATCTCCCGCGCGCCGGATATCACGCGGCTGCTGGACCGCTTGGAGCAGCGGGGTCTGCTCAGCCGGACCCGGCGACCGGAGAACCGCCGCGTGGTGGAGGTCGCGATCACGGCGCAGGGTCTGGAACTGCTCGATGCGATCCACGCAGACGTGCAGCGGTGCCACCGCCGCCAGTTGGGTCACCTGGACAAGCCCGCTCTGCGGCAACTGATCCAACTGCTCCAGGCTGCTCGGCAGCCGCACGAGGACGCCGGGAAACCATCGTTTGTCGATACGTAACGCCGCTCCGCCGGCTTTCGGTTCACCCCTGCCAGGGAATTCACAAGATGCCCGCCTCCCCAGCGACCGACGTCATCGTCATCGGCGGTGGTCCCGCCGGATCGACCGTTGCGACCTTGATTGCCCAACAAGGCTTCCAGGTGGAGTTGTTCGAGCGGGAGCGGTTCCCGCGGTACCACATCGGCGAATCGCTGATCCCCGAAACGTACTGGGTGCTGAAACGGCTGGGGATGCTGGACAAGATGAAGTCCAGCCACTTCATCAAGAAGTACAGCGTGCAGTTCGTGACCGCCACGGGCAAGCATTCGGCTCCGTTCTATTTCCACGACAACAAGCCGCACGAGTGCTCGCAGACGTGGCAGGTCCGCCGCAGCGAGTTCGATACGATGATGCTGAGGAACGCCGAGGAGCAGGGCGTGCGGGTGCACGAGGGCGCCCGGGTGCTGGACGTGCTGTTCGAGGACCAGCGGGCGGTCGGCATCGAAATCGCCGGCGACGACGGCGAGGCCCGGCAGGTGCGGGCCCAGGTGGTGGTGGACGCCAGCGGCCAGAGTTCGCTGCTGATCAACAAGCTCCGCCTGAGAGTTTCCGATCCGTTGCTGAACAAGGGAGCGATCTGGACCTACTTCGAGGGAGCGTATCGCGACCAGGGCCGCGACGAGGGGGCGACGATCGTCCTGAGCCTGCAGGACAAGCAAGGCTGGTTCTGGTACATCCCGATGCACGACAACCTGATCAGCGTGGGGGTGGTCGCGGACTTCGACTACCTGTTCAAGGGGCGGGAGAATCATGCCGCGACGTTCGCGGAGGAGGTGGAGAATTGCCCCGCCCTGAAGGAACGCATCTCGATCGGCAAGCAGGTCGCCTCGGTGAAGGCGACGAAGGACTATACCTATCGGGCCCGTCAGGCGGCGGGCGACGGCTGGGTGCTGGTCGGCGACGCCTTCGGGTTCCTCGACCCGTTGTACTCGTCGGGCGTGCTGCTGGCCTTGAAGTCGGGCGAGCTGGCGGCGGACGCGATTGTGGAGGGCTTGCGCAACGGCGACACGTCGCGAGCCCAGATCGGCAAGTGGGAAGCGTCGTTCGTGGAAGGCATGAACCGCATGCGGCGGCTGGTGTGCGAATACTATGACGGCTTCAGCTTCGGCCAGTTCGTGCGCCGCTTTCCCCATCACCGGGGAGGCATTACCGACCTGCTGATCGGCGATCTCTTCAAGCCGGAACTGGACCAGGTGTTCGAGGACATCGAAGCGGTCAAGTGCTGACAGATTTCCAGGGGACAGGGAGGGACATTTCCAGAGATTCATCCCCGTTGCCTCGTTCCGGAGAATCGCCATGGGATTGCACAAGCTGATGCCGGGAGCCGTGCTATTGGTCGCGGCGCTGGCCATGGTCTGGCGCGTGGACGCTGCGGACGCTGCGGACGACGTGAAGTCGCCGCCGGACGGCACGCTGCTGGTCGGCCTGGCCGAGGAGGACATTACGCCTCCGGTCGGCTTCCCGATGGCTGGATACTATCACGAGCGGCTGGCGGAGGGGACGATCGATCCGCTCCAGGCCAAGGCGGTGTACTGGAGCGACGGCCAGTCGGCAGCCGCGCTGGTGGTTTGCGACTTGATCGGCGTGGCGACCGACCTGTCCCGCGAGATCCGCCGCCGGGCCGCGGAACAGACCGGCCTCTCCCAATCGCACATCGTGGTCGCGGCAACGCATTCACACACGGCGCCGGACTACATGAAGGAGCTGTACTTGAAGCTGGGTGGCGAGTCGCAAGATGCGGCGCGAGCCGCCTACATCGAGCGGCTGATCGAGCGCCCCGTGGCGGCCATTGTCAGGGCGCGGGCGGCGGCCGAACCGACCGGGGTCCATGTCGGCACGGCCACGCAGGGAGAGCCGGTCTCGTTCAACCGCCGCTTTGTGATGCGTGACGGCAGCGTGCGCACCTGGATGAATCTCGACCATTCCGACGTGGTCCGCGCGGCCGGGCCGATTGATCCCCAGATTGGACTGCTCGCGTTTCGCGACCAGCGGGACGCGCTGCGCGGGGTGCTGAGCAATTTCGCGCTGCACCTGGATACGGTGGGCGGCCAGCGGTGGAGCGCCGATTATCCCCACTTCATCGCTCAGGCACTGCGTCAGGCGGCGGGAAACGAAGTGGTGTCGATCTTCGCCACGGGTTGTTGCGGAGACATCAATCATGTCGATCCGCGGCGCCGTGAACGGAACAAGTCGGACTTGATCGGCAACTCACTGGGAGCGTCGATCCGCGGTCAGTTGGATCAACTGGCGCCCCTCACGGACCCCAGGGTCGTAGTCAAGTCGCGGGTTGTGCCGTTGCCGCTGGAGGACGCGACCAGGGAGGAGGTCGAGCGGGCCGTGCAGGTTCTGCAAGCGGCCCGGCGCGGCGACCGGGTGGAGTTCTTCGATCATGTGACGGCCTACAAGAAACTGCTGCTCGACCAGTTCCGGCACTCTCCGCCGTACGCGCCGACGGCCGAGCTTGTGACCTGGGGGCTGAGCCGCTCGTTGGCCGGCGTGGGAGAGACTCTGCCGGCCGAGGTGACCGTGATCACGCTGGGCGACGAGGTGGCCCTGGTGTGCCTGCCGGGCGAAGTGTTTGTCGAGCTGGGGTTGGCAATTAAACAGGCGTCTCCCTTTCGCACCACGCTGGTCATCGAACTGGCGAATTGCGTCGAGACGATTTACGTCCCGCACCGCGCGGCCTACGCGGGAGGCAGCTACGAGGTGACCAACTCGGCCCTGCAGCCGGGCAGCGGCGAGTTGCTGGTCGAAACCGCACTGGCACTGCTGCGAGAAGCCGCCGGCCAGGCCCGACCGGCCCGCTGAGCGCCGCGAGTCGCGGTTCGTACTTGGGGATCGTCGTCCCGCGGCTTACGAATCGTCCTCGTCCAGCAGCTCCTTGAGCATCTGCTGGCGGCGGTTGAGGAACGCCTTGGTGATCCGGTAGTTCTGCGTCTCCTCGTATTCGATCGGCTGAATCCCCTGCTCGGTAAACTCGTAGATCGTCGCCTGCGGATAGCCCAGCAGGATCGGGCTGTGCGTGGCGATGATCAGTTGCCCGCCGCGCCGCACCAGGTCGTGCATCGCGGCCAGAAAGCTCAGTTGCCGCTGCGGCGAAAGAGCCGCTTCCGGTTCGTCCATCAGGTACAAGCCGTTGCCGGCGAAACGATGCACGATCAGCGACAGAAACGACTCGCCGTGCGACTGGGCGTGCAGCGAAAGCCCGCCGTAGTAGCGGAGCAGATTGCCCGACCCCGGTTCGTCCGCCAACCGGTCCACCTCGCTGGCCACGTTGAAGAAGCTCTCCGCGCGAAAGAAATATCCGTCGCTGCCTTTCAGCCGCGACGGACCCCGGCGCACGCCCAAGGCCCAGGCCAGATCGTTCGTGGGCCACTCCTTGCGGCTGGCAAAGTGAAAGTTGCGGCTGCCGCCCTCGGCGTTGAACCCCTCGACGCGGGCGATCGCCTCCAGCAACGTGGACTTGCCCGTACCGTTCTCGCCGATAAAGAACGTCACCCACGGATGAAACGTCAACTGCTCCAGGTGCTTGATCGCCGGGATCGAATAGGGATAGACGTCGAACGAGGGAACGGACGACCGTTTAAGGAAAATCGCTTCCAGAAACGGTTCGTGCGTCATGCCCAGCGGCCCCCCGGCTAGCTCATCCGCTGGCGTTCTTCCGGCGTGAAGTCATTTTGAACTTCCTGCCCAGCCGAACGCTGGCGGCGCATGCGGGCCAGCTTGTCGGAGGTAGCAAAGTACGCCATGGCCACCTTATCTGGAGCGTAACAAGCGGCACCGGCGGCCTGGATCCCGATGGCGGCGGCGTCGTCAAACGCGTTCTGGTCCGCTCCCAGGAAGGTAAACTGCCAGTTGTACGCCTGCTGCTGGTGCTCGATCATCTGCTTGATGCGTTCCTTGGAGAATTCGCGGCTGGAATTCTCCTGGCCGTCCGTCATCACGACGAACACCACCAGCCCCGGCCGGTCCGCTTCGTTCATCCCAGCCAGCCGCTGCCCCGTCTCGTTGATCGCCCGGCCCACCGCGTCCAGCAGCGCCGTGCTGCCGCGCGGATGCAGCGCGTAGGGTGGAACGTCCTGGATCGGCACGCCGCGATGAATAAACTCGTACTCGGTGTCGAACTGCACCAGTGTCAGCAACGCCTCGCCCGGCTGCTGGGCCTGATCCGCGATGAACGCATTCACACCCCCCTCGGCATCCTCGCGGATCAAGTTCATCGAACCGCTGCGGTCCACTACCAGCGTAATATCAGTCAGATCGGCGCGCATGATGGAAACTCCCATTCGAATCGGCGCGGGGGGAGAGAAGAGTCCAGTCATCATATACCCCACAAGTGGCCGAGTCAAGTTGGCCACGACTGGGGACATCGTAGACCGGATGCCCGTTGTTCGCTGGAGAGACACGCTTCAAGCGCATTTGGTTCGAGCTTGCAGATGTCTGACTGACAACTAACTAATTGCACAGCGCCACTTTGAACGCAAGTCGTTGCCACTGTTAGCCCGAATCGTCAGCGAGGAGATTTCCATAACATCTTCCCTCGCTTACGCTTCGGGCTACAAATGACGCCAAAGTGGCGCTGACTAACTAATGACTAATGACTAATGACTACCGCCGGAGCACCCCCGCGATTCGCTGATGCAGTTCCAGGTCGCCGGGCGGATAGAAGTAGACCTCGCCGCCGGAGTCGATCACCCGTTCGATGATTTCGTCCACCGCGTCATCGAAGCTCAGCGGGCCCTGGCCCGTGTAGGGCAGCAGCCGATCGCCGTCCGGGCTGGCATCGGCCGCGTATTTGTAGTCCTTCTCGACCAGCAGCGTCTGGCACTTGCCGGCGCCGGCGGCTCGCCAGACCTGGGCGATACCCGAGGCATTCCGATCGGCGCTGACGGCGTCGTCCAGCCGCACCAGGGCTTCGACGCGCTGGCGTGTCGAGCCGGATTCGAACAGCGGCCAGGCCAGTTTGCCGAGCGCATCGGGGGACGTCTCGTCGTGGTTGCCGGCCAGGTGGGCGTGAATGATGTCGCCGTGCCGGGTCACTTCCTGAAAGAAGGCCAGGTTGCGTTCCACGCCGGCCAGCACCAGCGGCAGCGGATGGGCTCGCTGCACGACCGCCAGTGCCTCATCAACCGACCGGTAAAACTGCCGGGTCGCATCGTCGCGTTTGGACGAACGGTTGATGCCCTTGCCGGCGGGCAGCTTCGCCGCGCCGCCGGCCAGTTTGTGGACCAGCGGGAACGGTTTGGCCGTGTGTTCCTCCAGGACCGTGGTCCAGGCATCGTAGAGGCGGGCGGTATGGCTGAGCGTCAGCACGCGATAGGGAACGGCCCGGTTGTAGGCGTACAGCAGATCGCGGGTGGCGAACGTTTCGTCCACGATGGCTCGCGCCTTCACTCGAAACGGCAGCGTGATCAGCGCCGACTGCTCGCGGCTGGCAAACAGGGCCAGCCCGGTCAGCGTGTGCTGCCAGTCGACTTGCTTGACAAGTTGTTCGAGTCGCGAGACGACGCCGGCCACCTCCCGCTTGGAAAACTCCTTGTGCAGCCGTTGGACCGCTCGGCGGACCAGGTTCTTCACCTTGATCGGATCCTGCTTGTTGGCGGGCGAGGTGCGGTGCGTGGGGGCCAGGATCGAAACCGCTGGATAATCGCGATGCGACTGGAACGACTTCAGCTCGGCGCGTGACAACAAGGTGTGGATTCCTCAAACAAGAGCAGTGGGACGAAGACGGAGCAGTCTGCGCGAAGCGCCCGCCCTTGGATCACTGTAGCTGCTGCCACAGAAACGTGTAGGCCAGGGCCAGCATAAATGCGGACTGTTTGTTGTTGGCCGCCCCGCCGTGCCCGCCCTCGATGTTCTCGTAGTACAGCACGTCGTGGCCTTGCGACTGCATCAGGGCCACCATCTTGCGGGCGTGACCGGGATGCACGCGGTCGTCGCGCGTGGAGGTGGTGAACAGGGTCCGCGGGTACTTCGCTTCCGGGCGCACGTTGTGGTACGGCGAGAAGGTCCGGATGAACTCCCACTGCTCGGGATCGTCCGGGTCGCCGTATTCGGCCATCCAACTGGCGCCGGCCAGCAGTTTGTGAAACCGCTGCATGTCCAGCAGCGGCACGGCGCAGACGACCGCTCCGAACAGGTCGGGGCGTATGGTGAGCATGTTGCCGACGAGCAGCCCGCCGTTGCTGCCGCCGCGGATGCCCAGGTGTGGCGGCGAGGTGACCTTGCGGCGGACCAGATCCTCGGCCACCGCGATGAAGTCCTCGTACGCCCGGTGACGATTCGCCTTGAGCGCCGCCTGGTGCCAGCGCGGGCCGAACTCGCCGCCGCCCCGGATGTTGGCCACCACGTACACGCCGCCCCGCTCCAGCCAGGCCGCGCCGACCGTCGGATTGTAGCCCGGCAGCAAGGGCACTTCGAAGCCGCCGTAGCCGTACAGCAGCGTTCTGGCCTGGCCGTCCAGTTTCAGATCGCCGCGCGCGACCTGGAAGTACGGCACGCGGGTGCCATCCTTCGAAACGGCTTCGTGCTGGCTGACCGCCAGCCCTTCGGCATCGAAGAATGCCGGACTTGTTTTCAGCACTTCCGGTTCGCCCCGCCCCAGCGTGCCGTGGGACAGGGTCAGCGGCGTGAGGAAACCGGAGACGGTCAGAAAGTAGTCGTCCGATTCGTCCGCATCGACCGGATCGAGGTCCAGCGCGCTGAATTCCGGCGCGCCGGGCAGTTCCGAACGGACCCACTGGCCGTCGGCGCGGCGCAACAGGTACAAGCGATTGCGGACATTGTCCAGTTCGTTCAGCACCACGAAGTTCGGCGTGGCGCTGAAACCGGCCAGCGACTTCCGCTCGGTCGGCTCGAACAACATTTCAAGCTGCCGCCCGCCGGCGAGGAACTTGTCGAGCGGGGTCACGAGCAGCGCCCCGGCGGGAAACGTTGTCCCGCCGACCTGCCAGTCGGACCGCAGTTCGACAAACAGCATGTCGCGGTGCGGCGAGACGACGGCGTCGTCAGGCGTCTGGATCTTGACCAGCCGCCCCTGGTCGTCGCGGACGAACAGTTCGCGCGTCCAGAAGGTGATCGAGCGATAGACAAAGTCGCGTTCGAAGCCGCGAGCCTGCGTGCGGAAGGCGCCGACGCTGACGTCGCCGGCCTGGCCTTCGAAGACCAGCTTCGCCTCGTCGAGCGTAACCCCGCGCCGCCACTGCTTGACGGTCCGCGGATAGCCGGAGGTGGTCAGCGAACCTTCGCCGAAGTTGGTGGCCACGAACAGACTGTCTCGATCCCGCCAGGCGACCCGTGTCTTAGCCTCGGGCAGGACGAACCCGCCCTCCACGAACTTCTTGGATTGCACGTCGAACTCGCGGACCACCGTGGCGTCGGCCCCGCCGCGGGACAGCGAAAGCAGGCAGCGATCGTAACTGGGCTGCAGGAAATCGGCTCCCTTCCAGACCCAATTCTCGCCCTCGGCCTCGGCCAGCGCGTCCAGGTCGAGCACGGTTTCCCAGGCGGGTTCCGGTTTTCGATATTCGTCCAGCGTGGTTCGCCGCCAGAGACCCCGCTTGTGCTGAGCGTCTCGCCAGAAGTTGTAGTAGTGATCGCCGGCCTTCGAGATGAACGGAATCCGCTGGTCCGAGTCGAGGATCGCCAGCAGCCGTTCGTTTAGTTCGGTAAAGGCCGGGCTGCCCGTCAATTCGCCCGTGCTGGCCGCGTTCCGCTGTTCGACCCACTGCAACGGTTTCTCGCCCGTCACGTCCTCGAGCCACTGGAACTGGTCGCCCGGCTCCTCGGCCGCCGCCTCTTCCGGCTGCTTGTCTTGAGCGGAAACCGGAGCGGTCGTGGCGAGCATACAGCTCAACGTCATCACGGTGCAAGCTATTAAAACCGTCCGCGGCATGGAGACTTCTCCCAAGGGGAAATGACGGCCGGACAAATACATCAGTTGTCGGCAAGCACACGGCCCTGACGAATCTGGAACCGGGCCAAGGATACTCATACCATCCAGGCTGCCCGCTGCCTACCGCCTCGCTGGATTTCCGTGGAAGCCGGTCTCGCGAGGCGTGCCGCGGCGTTCGGCCAGGCTACCGCATTCGCGGGGAAGCGGCTGGGAAAAACTTGCTTTGGCTGCCCGCGGCCATTATCCTGGCCGCTTCTGACTTTACGTTCGACTTGAAAGTAAGGGGGACCGTTGTGAACGGCGGACTGGTTTGGCATCACGGTCCGCTCTCAAGAACTGGGGGCTGGTATTTCACCAACAGGCAAGCAGCGGCGGAAATCGGCTCGGCCTACGCGAAGGTGGATAGGATTATCCAGCGGCATTATGGTGGACAGGGCGGAATCCAGTTCCGGGCCGCCCCGTCAATTATCTGCCGTTCTGAATTGGAACTGTTGGGAGTCGCGGCGCCGCGTTTCGCCTTCCGTACATTGATCCAATCGATGCATGGAACCGGCTTCTTGAACTGCCGCCGTCTGTCACTGCTGAACAGTTCCTTGGAACGTGAGATCGAAAAAGGACTTCGCGATCCCGACGGTCAGTTTGAGGAATTGGGAGCTGAAGCAAAGCTGGCCGCAGATGAGCTACAGACGCGCGTGCGGCTCGGCAGCCCTGTGGCGGAGTCCGTGCTGCCGCTGCCCGACAGCCTGTCGGACTACCACGTGATCTCCCGAGAGTACGGCGCGCTGTTTGGCGAAACGATGTCCATGCGAGGCACCATCTTTGCCACGGCAATTGAACTGGGCGGAGGCCTGTGCAGCCAGGGCGCCTGCTTCATGGCCAGTTTGATGCGGCTGGACGATGTGCTGTTCGTACATGGCCCGTCGGAAATCACGTCTCTGTTGCGCGAGAACTCCGAGCCGGGCAAATTGCGACTGGACGGACTCACATTCGACGAGATTGTCCGGTACTTTCGTCATCAGCGTGTACGTCTCAACAGTTACCGGGAGATTGGGCCAATTTTCCGGGAGCCGGCCAGTTCGCTGGAAGGTGATTCCACGCGCCAAGATCAGGAGTTGCAGCTTGTCGCAGCATTGCGATCCTACCTGCTATCGGACATTCCAGTCATCGTGTTGCTCGACGCCGCCAAATACTGCCAATTGGTGTTACGTAATGAACGAAACTCTCTGCGTGTGGAATTGCCGCAACGGAGTGGCCATCATTGCATCCTTCTAGTAGGCACTCGCGTACGCGACGGCCAACATCCACATTCGATGGAGTTTCTGGCCCATGATCCGATCGTGGCGCCCTGGGTGCGAATTTCCGCCGATGAACTTGCCAAATGCCGAGTGCACTTAGGCGAGAGTGGTGACCTTCACGGGGTGATGGTGTACCCGGTGCTTCCTGGAAAGGTAGCCTCGCACTTGCTGTCGGCCCCTTCGGATCCGAACCATCCGCGCGGCCTGCTGGGGATCAGCAGCATGTTGCAGCGTAGCCGAGGCGCGGGAAAGTTGGGGTTCCCCGACGACCAGGCGGACATTGATCGCTTGCCGCGAGCGACGGGATTTCCTCAGTTCTGCCAGTTTCTGCTGGTCGACCTGGAGCGGGTCCGCCGCGAAGGAATTGGCCAGCGCACGCATCTCTCGATATTCTGCGATGACGATACCGGCTGGTTGGCAGAGTTGGCCGCCGGTCCCCTGCGGGAAAAGAGCTGGCTCTGGCTCCAGCGGCTTAAGCACGAAGGTGAACGCTACAGCTATTCACTGTGGGGTTGGGAAGCAGAGAAGTCACGGTCCCCGCGCACGCTGACCGACGTGCTCTGCTTCGTGGCGACCAACGACAACGACGAGGATTCACAGACGCAATGGCAAATCGCCTGGAAGAGTGCCACGCTTGCCGGGAATGCTGAACTGGATTCGTCGGCGGACCCTGGAGCGGACAGGTTGTGTCATGCCCCGCAGGATAACCTGACGAACCCGGCAGTCACGTCCGCCGAAGCTCGCCAGGCCCTGGACGTTTCGCTGATCACTTCTTTCATACCCACCAAAGCCAAGGTGGCCAAACGCTACTGGCCAACTCTCGACAGCTCATTGGTTGGCTGCGAACTCTACGCATTCATGCTCAAGGACCGCGGGCTCCTGCCACCATCCGGCGAGTCGCACGCCGCCGACTCTCTCCATGCCCGCCTGAACGCGCTTCGCAACGACGACGAAGCCATCAGGAAATTAGCCAGTCGCGTCAGCGCGTACTTTCCCCCGCACAAACGGCCGATCCGCGCGATCGCATCCTACATCCCGGAAATCGCCAAGCCGGCTGACTGGCCAAGTTCTCAACTTGCCATCGGCAGCCTCGAATGCCTCTGTAAGCTGGCCTTGACGTTGAAACGCGACATCGGTCAACCAGTATCCGCGATTGAACTTGTGGGCGGGTCGCGCGTGGTGGGCATTGATTGGACCGAGATTGTGAAGGATCTGGCAGCAGAGAATCTGCCGAATCTGTCCGTCCGAATTGAAAATCGTTCCATCGCGCTGCGGAACGTCGTGCAAGCAATCCAGTCCGCCACTTCGGCTCTGGGCGACGAGTTGCGAGCGTCAAGAATCGCTCTGGCGATCGAACTGGAACCTGGCGAACTCTACACGCTCAGCGACCTGGACGCCATCGAGGAACTGCTCGAACTCGTCGACAAGAATACCAAACAGGGCCTCAACCAGATCCTGGGCTTCAATCTCGACTTGGGTCACTTTGCCATGGCCCGGCACCTGGCCAACGATCAACCATCCTGGGACCTGGCCATGGCACGGATCGCCGACCACCTGATCCATTGCCATGCAAGTTCGCACAGCCTCAAAGGACATTTCGGCGACGGGCCTTTGCCCGCCAGCGGACTCGACCCCGGATTGCGATCCATCCTTGAGCACTATCGCTTGGCGGTCGCTCGCCGCAGGCGTCTCGATTTGCCCACTTCGGGCAGCGTCTCTTTGGAACTCGAAGCGGCTGCGGGACCGGAAGTTGTGCAGGATTCCGTCACCAAACTTCTGGAAGTCACCCGATGAAAACTGCAGGGCAAGTGCTTGCAAGGCAGGGGGATTGCTGGTCGCCTTTTCGGGGCGTAAACTGGAGGTTTAAGTCGCAAATTCAAGTAAAACAAACCAGATCGGATGTCTGGCTAAAATGAGAATAATGAATAGACTAGAGAACATACATTGGTCAAGGAGACCCAACATGCCCTCCAATGAGCACCGCGAACTCGTGGAGTTGATCCGCAGCTCGTTCGGAATGGAGATCGCGAACGAAGCTGAGCAACTTTTGCAAAGTGGCCAGCACCATGAGCTGCCGTTCCTCGATCTGGTCACCCTGGCTGAACGCAAACACTACGAGCGTCAGGCACAACGGACGATGGAAGAGTTGGGGCGGGAAAAGACTGCCAGCCGGATCAATTTCGAGAATCCGTAAGGCTGGTCCTCTGTGCGCTGATTCCCCGGAACGCTTGTTTCTCTGGGATTGCGACGCCCCACGAGCGCGATCAATGCCACCACGCCTGGCCATTTCGGGCCTGCAAACCAGGGGTCTTCCCGCCCGCCCACTCAGCAAAGTTCGCCGATCGGCCGCGGGTCGCTGACCAGGTGCGTGGGACGGCCCTCGGGCGTGTAGACGATCTTGCTCGGATCGATGCCCAGCTTGGTGTAGACCGTCGAGACGAAGTTTTCGGGCGACTGCACCCGTTCGACCGCCGAGTGGCCCGTGCGGTCCGTGGCGCCGACCACCGTCCCGCCTGGAATCCGGCCACCGGCCATCAGCACCGACATGGCGTTGGCCCAGTGGTCGCGGCCCGGCGTGTTCTGGCCCGAGAGGGTGGAAATCGTCGGCGTCCGCCCGAATTCACCCAAGGCCACCACCAGCGTCGAATCCAGCAGACCGCGATCCTCCAGGTCCGAGATCAACGTCGCCACCGTCGCGTCCCACTTGGGCAGCCGCTCGGCGCAAGCGCCGAAAATGTTCGAATGGTGGTCCCAGCCGCCATCGTACACCGTCACGAACGGCACGCCCGCCTCGACCAACCGGCGAGCCAGCAAGCAACGCTGGCCGAACGAATTGCGGCCGTATGCCTCCCGCACCTTGTCCGATTCGCGGCCCACGTCAAACGCCGCCTGCGCCTGCGGGGAATTCACCAGGTCGTAACCCTGGCGATAATAGTCGTCCAGCGACGTGACCGGGTCCGCCGCCGCCTCGTCCTGGAATCGCTTCATCCGATCCACGGCCGCCCGCAGGTCCGCTCGCCGGCCAAACCGGTCCCCCAGCAGTTCCTTGGGCACCGCCACGTCACGGACCCGAAAGTCCGCCCGGTTTGGATCGTCCGCCACCACGAACGGCGCGTAGCGGGCGCCCAGGAAATTCGGGCCCCCGGAACGTGACATCTGCGGCATCGAAAAGTAACCCGGCAGCGCCTGATGGCTGGACAGTTCCCGCGCCGCCACGCTGCCCATGCTGGGATGAAAACTGACGAACGCCCCGCAACCCACCGGAATCCGCGGCGGCGAGCCGGTCATCATGTAATGGTTGCCCGCGCCGTGGTTCCCCTGGTCGTGCCGAATGCTGCGGACCACCGCGAACTTGTCCAGGCTGGCCGCCAGCCGCTGCATGTGCTCGGAAAACTGCACTCCCGGCACCCGCGTGGGGATCGCGCCGAACTGACCCCGAATCTCCGCCGGAGCGTCCGGCTTGGGATCAAACGTTTCGAAGTGCGTCGGCCCGCCGTCCATCCAAATCAGAATGCAGGCCTTGGCCGCGGCCTCCCGGCCAGTCGACTGAGCCGCGCGACCCCGCAGCCGCAGCGCATCCACCAGCCCGCCGCCCAGCAGTGTGCCCAGCCCCAGCCGCAAACAATGCCGCCGCGTCACGCCGTCGCAATTCCTGAACA
>JAGFJK010000415.1 GCA_024102795.1 Pirellulaceae bacterium | reverse complement strand
AGATCGAACAACGCAGTGCCGCATCGCTGTCAATCATGCCCGACGGCCAGTTGAACGCGTTGGCCAGCCGGCAGCAGTTCCTGGACCTGCTGCGTTACTTGATGGAGATCCGCGACGGCGGACCTCAGCGGGCGGCCGAACTGGAACCGCCTCCGGCCTTGTACGCTTCCCGGCCGCTGCCCGAATACGAACAGCAGATCGACCACGCCGGCATGATCGCTTCGCTGAACGACGACAGTTTTCGCCGGGGCGAGGCGATTTACAACCGGCTCTGCATCAACTGCCACGGCACGCACGACAAGCCCGGTTCGCTGCCCACGTCGCTGCGTTTCGCCACGGGCAAGTTCAAGAATGGCAGCGATCCCTACACGATGTATCAGACGCTGACGCGCGGCTTCGGCATGATGGTGCCTCAAACCTGGATGGTGCCGGAGCAGAAGTACGACGTGATTCATTACATCCGGCAGGCCTATCTGCGCGAGCATAACCCGACCGAATACCGGGCCGTCGATGAAGCGTACCTGGCCGGCTTGCCGCAGGGCACGACGCGCGGCCCGCAGCCGTCGAATATCCTGCCCTGGGAGCAGATGGATTATGGTCCCAACCTGGTCGCCACCTACGAAGTGGGCGACGACGGCGCGAACTTCGCCTACAAGGGCAACGCGGTGCGCCTGGATGCCGGGCCCGGCGGCGTTTCGCAGGGACGCCAGTGGCTGCTGTTCGATTACGACACGCTGCGAATGGCCGCGGTCTGGAGTGGGGAAGGATTCATCGACTGGAACGGCATCAACTTCAATGGCCGCCATGGGGTCCATCCGCGGATCATGGGGCAGGTCCAAGTGGCCAATCCTACCGGACCCGGTTGGGCCGATCCGCGCACGGGGAGTTTCGACGACCCGCGACTGCGCGGTCGCGACGATCGGGCGTACGGGCCGCTGCCACGCCAGTGGGCTCAGTACCGTGGGATGTACTACCACGGCCCGCAAACGGTCATCGCCTACACGGTGGGCGAGACGCCCGTCTGGGAGTTGCCCGGGTCGCGGTCCGTGGAGCTGCCGCCGCTTTCGGCGGTCGCTACGGGCTCGGCGACCGGGGACCCGGCGAGCGAAGGCGCGGCGAGTGATCCACCGCGAGGCAGGTTCGTGTCGCTGGCCACGCGAACATTCAACCTGGGCTCGCGGCCCCAACCGCTGATCCTCCAGGTCGCTCATCGGCCCGGCGGGCGGATCGAGCGGCAACTGCCTGTCGCCGCTGGAGCTGGCCAGGCGAACTCGGCGCTCGTGTTCGACGCGCCGTCGGAGTCGCACGCTGAGCAGAAAGACCAGCCGCTGGCGTTTGCCGGCGCGACGCGCATCGAACTGGCTCGGCCGGCCGACTTCGAGATGCGCGATCGGGACTACACGATTGCCGCCCGCATTCGCACTCGGACCGGAGGCACGATCTTCGCGCAAACGGCCGACCAGCCGCAGTGGGTGCCCGACGGCAAGACGCTGTTCGTGCGCGGCGGCAAGCTGGCGTTCGACATCGGCTGGGTGGGCGTCGTGACGTCACGGCGCGCGGTGAACGACGGCCAATGGCACAACGTGGCGATGGTCTATTCCAGCAGCGACGGGCAGGTGCGGTTGTATATCGATGGGCGGGCGGACGCCGAGCGGCAGCTTCGGCCGAAGCAGCGGGTCGAGAACTTTGTGACTCGCATCGGCTACACGGCGGCGAACTTTCCCGGCGAGCAATCGTTTTTCGACGGCCAGTTGGCGCGCGTGGACTTCTACACTCGCCAGTTGTCCGCGGACGAACTGGCCGGCTGGCCGCGTTTACCGCGGGAAGACGAGAGCCTGGCCGGGCGCTGGGAGCTGGCCGACGTGCGCGGCCAGCAGGTGGCCGACCTGAGCGGCCGGGGGCACGATGGCCGAGTGATCCAGGGACCGGCGACAAAACGTTTGATTCCACTTGGACCGCTGGTCGCCGGACTGGCCGGGACGACCGAGGGGTTTGCCTGGCAAGACGACGGGCAGGGGAATCTGCGGTTGCGGATTCCCGCGGGCGACGAGCCGCTGCGGTTCACTCTGTTCACCGGAATTGTGCCGGATGTTGCCGCGGCCGGCGAGCTGTTGTCGACTCCGCTGATCGCCGCGCCGGACCAGGACCTGGCATCGCTGACGCGGGGCGGACCGCGGCGCTGGCCGGACGAATTGACGACGGAGGCGGTGATCGGGCCGGATTCGGGTCCGCTGGTGATCGATACCCTGACGCCGCCCGACGAGAATCCCTGGTTCTGCCAGATGCGATTGACGGGTCTGGACTTCTTCGCCGACGGCGACCGGGCGGCGGTCTGCACGTGGGATGGCGATGTGTGGCTGCTCCGTGGACTGTCGAAACTGCCGGCGGCCGCCGAGGGCGGCGGGGACGATCGGGCGGCGGATCGCAAACCAGCGGCCGTGCCGCTCCGCTGGAAGCGGTTCGCGTCGGGCCTGTTTCAACCGCTGGGTCTGAAAATCATCCAGGACCGGATTTACGTCTCCTGCCGCGATGCGATCTACCGCTTGCATGATCTGAATGGCGACAGCGAAGTGGACTTTTTGGAAAACTTCAACAACGACCACCAGGTGACCGATCACTTCCACGAATTCGCCATGGGGTTGCAGGCCGACGAGCAGGGCAATTTCTACTACGCCAAGTCCGCTCGCCATGCGTTGCCGGCGCTGGTGCCCCAGCACGGGACGCTGCTGCGGGTGTCGGCCGACGGCCAGCGGACCGACATCGTGGCCACGGGTTTTCGCGCGGCCAACGGCGTCTGCCTGAACCCCGACGGGACCTTCATCGTGACCGACCAGGAAGGACACTGGAACCCCAAGAATCGGATCAACTGGGTCGCGCCCGGCGGTTTCTACGGCAACATGTTTGGCTACCACGACGTGACGGATTCTTCGGACAGTGCGATGCAGCCCCCGTTGTGCTGGATCACCAATGCGTTCGATCGCTCGCCGGCCGAACTGCTGTGGGTCGATAGTCCGCGCTGGGGTCCGCTGCAAGGCCGGCTGCTGAACCTGTCGTACGGCTACGGCAAGGTGTACGTTGTGCCGCACGAGGATGTCCCCGGCCAGGATGACGATGGCGGTAACGTGCGTGGTGCCTTCAAGCAGGGCGGGATGTGCGAGCTGCCGATTCCGCAGTTTCCCACGGGCATCATGCGAGGGCGGTTCCATCCGGGCGACGGCCAGTTGTATTTATGCGGGATGTTCGCCTGGGGCAGCGCTCAGCAGCAGACGGGCGGCCTGTACCGTTTGCGCTACACGGGCCGGCCGCTGCACGTGCCGGGCCAACTGCGAGCCCGGCCGGGGAGTCTGGAGATCGGGTTCACCGGCGCGCTGGACGAGCGTTCGGCGAGCGATCCGCGGAACTATCAGGTTCAGGTCTGGTCGCTGAAGCGTTCGGCCAACTATGGCTCGGATCACTTGAACCAGCGCTTGCTGACCGTCGCCGCCGCTCGCCTGGGCAGCGACGGCCGGACCGTGACGCTGGACCTGCCTGACCTGGCGCCGACCTGGTGCATGGAGATCAAGTATCGCCTGCAGTCGGACACTGGCCAGCCGGTCGTGGGCACGATCCACAACACGATCCATGCGTTGGGCAAGTCCGAGTGAGGCCGTGTGGCACCGCGTTCAACGGGAGAAATCGTCAATGAGCGGCACCGATACCTATCACGACGTGGTCGCTCGCACGGTAGCGATGGTCCGCGACCGGAAGGTCCAGCGACTGGCCGAAGAGCACGGGCTGC
>JAGFJK010000390.1 GCA_024102795.1 Pirellulaceae bacterium | reverse complement strand
CCAGCCGACATCCGGCGGCCAGCCGCGCCAACGGTCGCTGGTCCGCCGCCCGCCGCCGGCACGGCCACCGCCGCGGCGAGCATCGACTTCAACCGGAAGATTCGCCCGCTGCTGTCCGACCGCTGCTTCGCCTGCCACGGCCCGGATGCGGAACATCGCCAGGCCGATCTGCGGCTGGACCGCGAACAGGACGCGAAGCAGTCGGCCATCGTGCCCGGCCAGCCCGGCGCCAGCGAATTGATCGCCCGGATCACCAGCAGCGACGACGAGACACGGATGCCGCCTCCCGATTCGAGCAAGTCGCTTTCGGGGGCTGAAAAGGAACTTATGCGGCGGTGGATCGCCGAGGGCGCCCACTGGTCGGCGCATTGGGCCTACGAACCGCCGCGGCGACATCCGATCCCGGCGGTCGTCGACGGCGCCTGGCCCGCCAACTGGATCGACCACTTTCTGCTGGCGCGGTGGGAGGCCGAGCGAATGCGGCCTTCGCCGGACGCGGACCGCGTGACGCTGATCCGGCGGCTCTGCTTCGATCTGCTCGGCCTGCCTCCATCGCCAGGGGACGTCGAGCGGTTCCTGGCCGACGCCAGTCCGCAGGCCTACGAGTCGCTCGTCGATCGCTTGCTCGAATCGCCCCGGTTCGGCGAGCGGCTGGCGATGTATTGGCTGGACCTGGTCCGTTACGCCGACACGGTGGGCTACCACGGAGACCAGGAGCATCACATTTCGCCCTATCGCGACTGGGTGATCGACGCCTTCAACGACAACCTGCCGTTCGATCAGTTCACGCGTTGCCAGTTGGCGGGCGATCTGCTGCCGGATTCGACGATCGACGACAAAATCGCCAGCGGCTACAACCGGCTGCTGCAGACTTCGCACGAAGGCGGCGTGCAGGCCAAGGAGTACCTGGCGATCTACGCGGCCGATCGGGTCCGCAACGCGTCGGCCGTCTGGCTCGGCGGTACCATGGGCTGCTGCCAGTGCCACGACCACAAGTTCGATCCCTACACGATGCGCGACTTCTATTCGCTGGCCGCCTTCTTCGCCGACGTGGACGAAGCCCACCACCTGACCAACGGCGCCGACCGAACGCCCACGATGCGCAAGCCGGAGCTGCTGGTGCATTCGCGGCGCGAGCGCCAGCGGCTGGTGGAGATCCAGGTCGAGATCACCGACGTGGAGCGGCAACTGGAAACGGCCGACCCGCCACAGGCCGCGGCTCTGCGGCAACGCCTGGACACGCTCCAGCAACAGCAACAGTCGCTCCAAAAGGCCGCCCGGCTGACGATGATCACCGCGGCCATCCCGCCACGGACGATGCGCGTGCTGCCCCGCGGCAACTGGCTGGACGACAGTGGGCCGGTGGTGCAGCCGGCCGTCCCGGAGTTTCTGGGCCGCGTGCCCGTGGAAGGCCGGCCCGCCAATCGGCTCGACCTGGCCAACTGGCTGACCGACGACCAGCAGGGAATCGCCGGGCTCACGGCGCGCGTGCAGGTCAACCGCTTCTGGTACCTGCTGTTCGGCGCGGGGCTGGCCCCGGTGCTGGACGATTTCGGCGGCCAGGGTCAGCCGCCGGAGCACGCCGAGCTGCTGGATCAGTTGGCCCGCGAGTTTGTCGATAGCGGCTGGAACGTGAAGCGGACTTTGAAGCTGATTGTGATGAGCCGCGCGTACCGGCAGTCGTCGCTGGAGTCGGCCGAGCGGCGCGAGCGGGACCCGTCCAATCGCCTGTTCGTTCGACAAGCCCGCTTCCGGTTACCGGCCGAGATGATCCGCGACAACGCGCTGGCGATCAGCGGGCTGCTGGTCGAGCAGTCGGGAGGGCCCAGCGTGCGGCCCTACCAGCCGGATGGTTATTACCGGCACTTGAACTTTCCGCCCCGCACCTACCAGCACGACACCGATCAGCGGCAATGGCGGCGCGGCGTCTACATGCACTGGCAGCGGCAGTTCCTGCATCCCATGCTGCGGGCGCTGGACGCTCCCAGCCGCGAGGAGTGTACCGCTCAGCGCCCCCGCTCCAACACGCCACTGGCCGCTCTTACGCTGCTGAACGACCCCACGTTCGTCGAAGCGGCGCGGGTCCTGGCCGAACGGATTCTGCTCGAGGGCGGCGACACTCCGGACGCAAAGTTTGACTTGCTGTTCCGCCTGGCCGCGTCCCGCTCGCCGGACAATACCGAACGGGCCGTACTGGCCGAACTACTTGCGTCCGCGCAGCGCGAGTACGCCGACCGTCCGGCGGAGGCCGCGCAATTAGTCACCACCGGCCAGGCGCCGCGGGCCAAGGACCTGGAACCGGTCGATCTGGCCGCCTGGACCGCCGTGGCTCGAGCGGTGCTGAATCTTAGTGAAACGAACACGCGGAACTAGTTGTCAGTTGTCAGTCGTCAGTTGTCAGTCGTCAGTTTGCAATTTGCAATTTGCAATCTCCGACTTCCGAAGTTAGCCGCCTCCCGCCACGACACCGCTGACGACTGGCTTCTGGCCAGTGACAAGCAACCGGTCTCAGACCCATCCTGTAACCTGCGACGCGAATCCTACAGCACTGCATATCGGGCGTACCCATGAACCAGCATCCACTCGGCGCACCGGAAATCCAACGCCGCACGTTTTTGGCTCGCGGCGGACTGGGGCTGGGCGGGCTGGCCCTGGCCACGCTGCTGGCCCGTGACGCTCGGGGCGTGGAACCGCAGCAAGCGGGGGTGTCGCCAACTGCCCCGCTCGGTCTGCCCGGACTGCCGCATCATCGGCCGCGCGCGAAACGTGTGATCTTCCTCTGCATGGCCGGCGGCCCGTCGCACCTGGAGACGTTCGATTACAAACCGAAGCTGGCCGAACTGGACGGGAAACCGATGCCGGCGTCGTACACCGCCGGCCAGCCGATCGCCCAGTTGCAGGGCCAGCAGTTGCGCTGCCAGGGTCCGCTGGCGAAGTTTCAGAAGTACGGCCAGAACGGTCAGGAGATCAGCGACTTTCTGCCCTGGCACGCAAAAATGGCCGATGAGATCTGCGTCTTGCGGAGCCTGGTGACCGAGCAGATCAACCACGACCCGGCTCATACCTTCATGAACACCGGCACGGCGATCAGCGGCCGGCCGTCGATGGGTTCGTGGATCAACTACGGGCTGGGCAGCGAGTCGGACGAGCTGCCGGGCTTCGTGGTGCTGACCAGCGTCGGCGGCCGGAACCCGCAGCCGATCGCCTCGCGGCAATGGTCGGCCGGATTTCTGCCGAGCCGGCTCCAGGGGGTGGAGTTCAATTCGAGCGGCGATCCGGTGCATTACGTCCGCAACCCGCCCGGCGTCTCGGCGGCGGGCCAGCGAGCGGTGATTGACGCGATCCAGCAGCTTAACGGCCACCGCAACCAGACGGTCGACAATCCCGAATTGGCCACAAGAATCGCGGCATACGAACTGGCCTTCCGCATGCAGACATCCGTGCCGGAGTTGATGGACTTGTCGGACGAGTCGGCCGAGACGCTGGAAATGTATGGCGCCCAGCCGGGGGACGGTTCCTACGCCTCGAACTGCCTGCTGGCCCGGCGGCTCGCCCAGCGCGGCGTGCGGTTCATCCACTTGTATCATCGCGGCTGGGACCATCATGGCGACCTGGTCCGCTACATGAACATCTGTTGCGGCCTGACCGACAAGCCGACCTGGGCGCTGCTGACCGACTTGAAGCGGCTGGGCATGCTGGACGACACGCTGATTGTCTGGGGCGGCGAGTTCGGCCGCACGCCGATGTTCCAAGGAAAGGGAGGCCCCGGGCGGGACCATCACATCAAGGGCTTCTCGATGTGGCTGGCCGGCGGCGGAGTACGGGGCGGCATCACCTGTGGCGCGACCGACGAACTGGGCTATCACGCCGTCGAGAACATCATCCACGTGCGCGACCTGCACGCCACGATGCTGCACCTGCTGGGCATCGACCACCAGCGGTTCAGCGTCCCCTACCAGGGACTCGACAGCCGCTTGACCGGCGTCCTGCCGGCGCGCGTTGTCGGGGAAGCGCTGCTGTAGGGGCGTTGTCGGCGTTGTCAAATAATCTCTTTGAAGAAAAGTGCAAGCCTCGGCAAAGTAGTCATCACGCTCCGCGTGATGATCCCCTGCCCGGCCGACTTTCCGCCTCGACGGCCGCGTCCATCCGAGACCGCCGGCCGTTCGTTCGTCGCGGACTTGGTAGTCGCGCCGCGTTTTCGATGGAGGCGGTACAAAGCAGTCATCACGCTCCGCGTGATGATCCCCTGCACGGCCGACTTTCCGCCTCAACGGCTGCGTCTATCCGAGACCGCCGGCCGCTTTCTCGGTCCGGAACTTGTAGTCCCGCCGCGTTTTCGATGGAGGCGGCGTACAAAAGGCTCATCACGCGGAGCGTGATGGCTACTTTGCTCGCCTGGCCGTCAGCAGCGAGACCACGATCAGCGTGGCAAAACCCAGCGGAATCGTGACGATGCCCGGCTGGCTGAACGGGACCAGGGCCGAGCTGGCCGGCAGGCCGTAGACGGCGGTGAAGGTTTCGCTGCTGAGCAGAATCCAGCCCAGCGAGCTGACCATGCCCACGACGACGGCGGCGATCACGCCTTGCCGCGTGACCCCCTTCCAGAACAGCAGCATCACCAGCGACGGCAGGTTGGCCGAGGCCGCCACGCTGAAGGCCCAGCCCACCAGGTAGCTGACATTCAGCTCCTTGAACAGAATTCCCAGCACGATGGCGATCGCCCCCACGACGACGGACGCGATCTTGGCCACCCGCACCTGGTCGTGACCGCTCAGGTCCATCCGCAGGGCGTGCGTCATCAGGTCGTGAGCGACGGCGCCGCTGGAAGCCAGGATCAAACCGCTAACCGTGCCCAGCACCGTGGTAAAGGCGACCGCCGAGATAATCGCGAACAGCCACTGGCTGATGCTCTTGGCCAGCAGCGGAGCGGCCATGTTGTTGTTGGTCACGTCCAGCGCGCCGCTGGTCATCGCTCCCAGCCCGATGTACAGCGTCAGGATGTAAAAGAAGCCGATGCTGGCGATACCCACGATCGTGCTGCGGCGGGCGGCCGCCTCGTCCTTGACCGTGTAGTAACGGATCAGGATGTGAGGCAGCGACGCGGTGCCGCAGAACAGGGCCAGCATCAGCGAGAGGAAGTTCAGCTTGTCCAGCGCGCCGCCCGTGCGAATGCCGCGAAACGTGGGATGCTCGCCCGGACGCAGCACCTGGCTGCCGGGCGTGGGGCGAGGATAGTAGACCGTGGTGACGCCACCATCGGCCTCCGTCACCTTCTCGCTGCTCCAGAGCACCACCTCGCTTTGCTGCAGCGTGCTGAGAAACCCCAGCGGTCCGACCGCGCCGGTCGCGCTGGCGCCTTGCGGCAACTGGCTTACAAAGCCGACCGGATGCAACTGCGCCTCGACCGGCCCCGTCGTGGGGGGGCGACCGTTGACACTGGTCGTGCCGTCGGCCGCGACCGTGATGGTTTGCGTCTCGCGCAGGACGACCTGCTGGCCGTCGTCCCCGCCGCTGTCGAACCGCCAAACGATCGAATCCCCCGCCGCTTCGAACGTGCGGAGGTACCTGGCCGGCGACGTGCTGGTGGCACCCAGCGGCTCCCAACCCGTGAACCGCCCGCTGTCCCGCAGCGACGACTCCAGCTCCGCCGCCGGAAACGGTCCCAGCGTCTGGAACACGTGGCCGTCCACACCGCCCGGCTGCACCTGGAAGCCGCGAGCCAGAATCATGCAGGTCAGCACCAGGCTGAACACGACCAGCAGCGACCCCTTGAGAAACTGCACATAGGTGGTGGAGACCATTCCGGCCGTGACCACGATCAGGATCACGGTCGCGCCCACCAGCAGCACGCCGACCCAATGCGGGAACCCCAACAGCGGCTGAATCAACACGCCCGCGCCGACCATCTGCGGAATCAGGTAGAAGATGCTCACCGCCAGCGTGCTGATGCCCGCCGCCAGCTTGATGCCGCGGGAACCGAAGCGGGCGTCCAAGGCATCGGCGAACGTGAACTTGCCCAGCCGCTTCATCGGTTCGGCGATCACGAACAGGGCCACGATCCAGCCGGCCAGGTAGCCGATCGAATACAGGAACCCGTCGTAGCCGTAAAAGGCGATCATCCCGCAGATGCCCAGGAACGACGCCGCCGACAGGTAATCGCCCGCGAAGGCGATCCCGTTGACGAACCAGGGAATCTGGCCGTGAGCGGCGAAGTAGCCCTGCGACGACTTGGCGCGGCTGCCCAGGTAGAAGCTCAGGCCAAGCGTCACGGCCACGAACAGCAAGAACACGACGATTGCCAGCGTCGATGGTTCGTAGTTCATGGCCGCTCCTCCAACTGCTGATCGTCGGAGTCGTTGCGGCAAAGCACCCCGTACAGCATCGCCAGCACGAACGCGGCCACGATCAGGCCGAATCCGTACACCACGGCCAGGTTGATGCCGCCTAGCGGAATCCACTCCATGGTTTGCGGCGAGAAGGCGTTCAGCAGCACAAAGCCGCCATACAACGCCAGGTAGATCAAAAACAGCCAGCGGCCGAGCCGCGCGTTGCGTTCGCGCATCGAAGACCAATTCGAAATGACAGTGGGGGAGAGAGATGTGAAAACGGCGTGTTTGCGGAACGAATTAGCCGGGATGCGGGGACGGAACGACCGAGCCAGGCGACTAGCCGGTCAGGGCGACGTGTTGGGGACCGGGGGCCGATGCCGGGGAATCTGGGCCTTGAAGTCACCCAGGCTTTGCCAGTGCAGCGGCCGGCTCAGATCCACCTCGGCGACCGCCACGCCGCCCCAGTCCCTGGCCTGGGCCAGCGGCCGGCCGTCGTGCCCGTAGACGGCCGAGATCATCCAGCCCTGCGACGCATCGGTGTACGTGCTGCTGACCACGTACACATGGTTCTCGCACGCTCGCGCGGCGCCCAGCATCGGGTTGCAGCCCCAGACGGGCCAGGCGATCACTTCGGCACCCGCCTTGCTCAGCTCGCGGGCCACTTCCGGAAAGAAACCGTCGTAACAGATCATCATGCCGATCTTTCCCAGGCTGGTTTCGAACACCGGGTATTCCTTGCCTGGCGCGATGCCGCCCTCGATCTCTCCTCGCGGCAACGTCACCTTGCGGTACTTGCCCACGATGCGGCCTTGCGGATCGATCAGCACGGACACGTTGTAGACCAGGTGGCCGTCGCGTTCCAGCAGCCCGGCGACCAGGTGCAACTTGTGCTGCCGCGCGAGTTCGGCGAAGTAATCGGTCGAAGGGCCTGGGATCGGTTCGGCGCAGTCCGAGTACGTCAGGCCCGTGCCGAAGAAGGTGAGCGTTTCGGGCAGCACGACCAGGTCGGCTCGCTGCCTGGCGGCCTCGGCCACCAGCGGCGCGAACTGCCGGCACTTTTCGGCCGGAGTCTTGCCGGCGGTGGGCCGGTAATGAACGGTGGCCAGCCGCACCTTGCGCGGCGGCGGTGGTGCCACGGCGGTCAGCCGCACACCGCTCCAGGCGACACAGCCGAACGGCTCCCAGCGATACGACAGCTCGACGACCGCCTGCCGGGCTTCCCGCGGGGCGAGATAAACTCCCGACACTTCGGTCCAACCGTCCTCGCGCACTGCCTGTTCGGCCGGAAACTCCGGTTCCGCTCGCGGCCGCTCGCCGGGCTGGTACGAAGCGGTCGACGGCTCGTCGTGCCGCACCGGACGCCCCTCGGCATCCCGCCACTGAATCCGCGGCACGGCCGTGCGGCGAGCCAACTGCAGCCCCTCGGCCTGTTGCAACGCATCGAAGCGATAGTACCGGCCGCCTTCCACGGGGAAGGTTTTCTCCCACCAGCCGAACAGCCCTTCCCGCTCGTCCGCCTCGATCACCAGCACCGACTGGCCGCCGGGCCCGGCAGCTTCGTCAATTCGAAACTCCGGCCGGATTTCCTCGCGCGGCGAGCGGGCTGTCCAGCCGTCGGCCGTCGGCAGCGGCTCGCCGCGCAGTGGCGAAAGCAGACTCAGCAGCGTGACAAGTGCCATCGCGCAGGCGGCGAGCGATCGACGGTCAGGCCTGGTGAGATGCATGGGAGAACCTTTCGAGTGTCGGCGGAAGGCTGCTGGTGGGACGCTCCCGCGCCAGCCTTCGAAGCTGCGCATTATGGCCAAAAACCGGACCGCATGCCATGCGTTCCCGCGGATCGCCGGCGGTCACTCTATTCTGACGGCGGATCGGTTCGGCTACACTACAACCATTGTCGCCTTTCGCTCCGCCATAGTCGCCTTTCGCTCCGCGAAAGTTGCGTGGGCAGCGATTACGGTCTCCGCCCCGGCTGTTGCCCGGTGGCAGGCCCGGTTCGCGGATTCCGCTACTTTCGCGGAGCGAAAGGCGACTATTCCCCACCGGAGACCCCCATGCTTGGCATCGGCAGGTTGAACGACCTGGCCACCAGGTCGCGAGCTGGCCGCGTCACGCGCCGCCATCTGCTCGAGGCCGGCGCGCTGTCGGCGGTCGGCGTCACGCTGGGCGACTGGTTGCGCCTGGCTCACGCTCAAGGGCCGGCACCGGCCAACACACCCGCGCGCTCCGTCATCCTGCTCTGGCTGTGGGGCGGGCCGAGCCATCTGGATACGTTCGACATGAAGCCGGATGCTCCGCTGGAGTATCGCGGTCCCTACAGCCCGATCGCCACGGCAGTTCCCGGCCTGCGGATCTGCGAGCTGCTGCCGCAACTGGCTCAGCGCGCCGACCGCTACAGCCTGTTGCGGTCGCTGCACTGTTCGTCGAACGACCATGGCATCGCGGGCACCATCGGCTTGACGGGCAGCGACGCGGGCGCCGTGAGCCTCGGCGGGCAAACGCAGCCCGGGAAGCTGCAGCCGACGCACGGATCGATCGTCTCCCGCGTGCACGGGTTCGCTCCCGGCATCCCCCGGTTTCTCACGCTGGGCGGCCACTTGCACCAGGGGCATCGGGCGATCACGGGCGAAGACGGCGGCAGCCTGGGCCGGCTGTACGATCCGTTCCGACTGGACTACGACGCCGAGCATGGCGTGCGGATTCCACGCCTGGAACTGCTCGACGGCCTTTCGCCCAGCGGCCTGGACGCGCGCGAGCAGTTGCGGCGGCAAGTGGAAGGGCTGGCCGGGCGAATCGAGTCGTCGGCCGCCATGGGCCAGCTTGATCAGTTCTATCGCCAGGCCTACTCGTTGCTCACCAGCCGCGACGCTCGCCAGGTGTTCGATCTGGACCGCGAACCGGAGTCGGTCCGGCGGCTGTATGGCCGTTACCGCTTCGGGCAATGCTGCCTGCTGGCTCGCCGCCTGGTCGAGGCCGGGGCCCGCTTTGTGCAGGTGAACTGGAGCTCGCACGTGGAACCGGTCGAGGATACCGGCGACGGCGGCTGGGACATGCACGACCGCAACTTCCAACAGTTCCAGGATCGCCATTCCTGGATGCTGGACCAGGCCGTCTCGGCGTTGCTGGATGATTTGCAGCAGCGGGGGCTGCTGGCGGAAACGATCGTGGTGGCCGTCGGCGAGTTCGGGCGGACGCCGAAGATCAATGCCAAGGCGGGACGCGATCACTGGCATACCTGCTACAGCGGCCTGGTGGCCGGCGGCGGGTTGCGCGGCGGGCAGGTGGTGGGCGCCAGCGATTCGAAGGGCGAGTATCCCGCGACGCGGCCCGTCACGCCGGCCGACCTGTTCACGACCGTCTTCCATCAGCTCGGCATCCGCTCCCCCGAGCTCACCTCCGCCGGACTGCTGCCCCAGGGGGAAGTGATTGAGGAGCTGATCGGATGAACGTCGGCCGGCTGGTGATCCTCGCGGCCTGGTTGGGAGCGGTTGCCGGCGGCGCGCGGGCCGAGCCGCCGGAAGCAACGCAACTGGTTCGCCTGACGCACGACGGGCAGTTCAAGCAGCGACCGCGCTGGTCGGCGGACGGTCGCACGCTGGTCTACGCCCGGCACCGGGGAGATACCATTTTTCTGTACCGCCGCGATCTGGCGACGGGCGACGAGCGGCGGTTGACCAGTCGCGAAGCGCCGGAGTACGACGCGGTGTTCTCGCCCGATTCGCGCCGCGTGTCGTTCGCCTTCGACAAGACCTCGCCCAACCAGGGCGACCTGGAAGTGTACGCGATGCAGTTGGACAGCGGCGAGCTGACAGCGGTGGCCGTATCCGAGGGCGGCCTCTCGCACGAGGAATCGCCCGACTGGTCGCCCGACGGAAAGGAGATCGTGTTCAGTTCCACAAAGCCCGGCAACCAGGAATTGTTCGTCGTGCCGGTGGAGGGCGGCGAGTGGACTCGTTTGACGACCGATCCGGCGATTGACGCACATCCCGCCTGGTCGCCCGACGGCCGGACGATCGCCTTCGCCACCAACCGCTGGGGCGACCTGGAGATTGCCTTGATGAACGCCGACGGAGGCAACGTGCGCCGGTTCACTCAGAGTCGCGGACTGGACGACTATCCGGCCTGGTCGCCGGACGGCCGGCGTCTGGCCTTCACGTCGAACCGGGACGGCAACCACGAGATTTACGTGGCCGACGTCGCCAGCGGCCAGGCGGTCAACTGCACGCGCTGTGCGGCCTGGGATAATTTCCCGGCCTGGCTGCCCGACGGCCGGCTGGGATACGTCTCGAACCGCGACGGCGGCTTTGACGTGTACGCTCAGCCGGTCGAGCGGCAACCGTAGATTCGCTCAGCGGTGCGAACAAAACCCGATTGAGGACAATCGGGCCACACACTTGGTGGAGCGATTGTCCCCAATCGCTCAGCGCCGCGAATACGCTTACGCCGTGCGAACAAGACCCGATTGAGGACAATCGGGCCACGCACTTGGTGGAGCGATTGTCCCCAATCGCTCGGCGCCGCGAATACGCTTACGCCGTGCGAACAAAACCCGATTGAGGACAATCGGGCCACACACATGGTGGAGCGATTGTCCCCAATCGCTCGGCGCCGCGAATACGCTTACGCCGTGCAAACAAAACCCGATTGAGGACAATCGGGCCACACACGGTGGATCGATTGTCCCCAATCGCTCGGCGCCGCGAATGCGCTTACGCCGTGCGAACAAGACCTGATTGAGGACAATCGGGCCACACACAGTGGAGCGATTGTCCCCAATCGCTCGGCGCCGCGAACCGGCTCAACCCGACAGCCAGCCTGTCCCTACAACCCCGCTGCCGCCGCTTCCTCCGCGATCCGCTCGTAACGCTGAATCGCCTTTTGGTACGTCTGTTCGGCCGCCGCCCGTTCGTGCTCGGCGATCACGCGTGAGCGGTTCTTCCAGAGCAGCTTGATCGTTTCGATGCACCACCGGGCGCTGGCCTGGGACGCGCGGATCGGCTGGTCGGCGACGATCACGTTCACGGGGTTCGTGTGCAGTTGAGGGAAGTGCCTCAGCGCGACCCAACTGCTGCGTTCGATCCGCACGGGCCAGGACAGCTCATGCGGTTGGCCGTCGGCAGGCACGGTCTGTTTGGCCACGACGCGGCCGTTGACGATCAGCTCCACCAGTCGCTGGCCGCCGGCGACCAGCTCGTCGGTTCGCGGTGCGTGCAGGTTGACGGTATCGCCGACCATGCGTCGTCCCGCGGCGGGCAGCAGTTGACCATAGGCCACGGCCTTGGGCACTTCGGGCGCGAACGCGACGGTGGCCGAGGCGATGACTTGCCCCGGAGCGTCCAGGCGGACTTCGCCCGTGCCGGGAGCGACATCCTGGACCGTGAATTTCAAGGCGTGAGCGAACCCGTCGGACACATACGAGCGGCCCTCGGCCAGGCCCCGGCACCACTCGGCGAAGTCCAGCCGCTCGACCTGGCCCAGTTGCACGTATACGCGACCTTGTCCCACCCGCTGGCTGCTCATGCAAGGGAAATCCGTTTCGCCGCTGACCTTGAGCGGAAAGCCGCAATTCATCAGATGGTACCAGGTGTTCCATTCGGGGATGCGAGCGGTATCCATGGCGCTGATGAAGTCGCACACTCCCTCGGCCGTGCTGACGCAGATCTCCATCGCCCCGCCGCCGTTCATTTCGGGCACCGCCAGGTTGGGCAGTTCATCGGCCGCCTGCTCGATCGCCAGCGTCAGCTCGCGATCGGTCAGCGAACGATCTCCGTCGGCGTCGATCGCGGCAAAGTCGGCAGGCAGCAGGCCGCCGAGCGATTCGTCGCGGCTGAGCAGCCCGTCGCCGTTGGCATCGAGCTGTTCGATCAACCGGGCCGCCGCCGAGGGCGGATTGACATGCATGGCCGAGTGCGGATAGCCGGTGAACCCGCCTTGCTCCTTGCACCAGCGCAGGACGGGGACCGTCCAGGTCGGCCAGCCGCGATCCTTGGTGCCGTCCGAGCCGGGATAGGTCTGGTCCTTGAGGTTCAGCAGGCAAACGTGTCCCAACGCGGCCGATCCGAAGCCGCTGATTTCCAGGTCGTACTTCAGGATCGTCAGCGGCTCGCTGATCCGGTCCGCGTCCGGCGAGAAGAACTGGCGCTGGAAATCAAAGCACGGCCCCCAGGTCAGGACGCAGCCGACGTTCAGCCCCTCGCCCTTGACCTGCACGAACATGTCCTGCGGCGTGACGCCTTGCGTGGGGCTCTCGTAGTGCGCGCAGCCGGCGCCGTGGATATGATGGTCGCCGCAGTAGAAGCCGAACGACGGCGGGTTGACCCAGCGTTCGAGGTCCAGTTCGAGTTGGTGCGTGCGGCTGGCGGGGATTTCCACCTCGCGCCGCAGCACCCGATACTCTGGGCCGCGGCAGTAGGCAAGCGTGAACTTGCCGGGCGGCAGCAGCACCGCCTGGCCGTCGTGCCGGTAGATCTGGGGCTGAAAGAAGAAGTCCGGCGCGAGCCGCTTGGCCTGCGGCGGATAGACCCGATCGAACGCATCGCGAAACGTGAGCCGAGCGGCGGTCGGCGTTCCGTCCGTGTCGCGGATCGACAGCTTGACTTCCGTTGCCGGCTGGACATCGAACAGCACGGGCACTTCGCCTCGAAAGCCGATATCCTGCGTGCCGGCACCGACGTCGAAGGCCAGCGTGGCCTCGCGCTTGCCGGCTTCGCTGCTATAGACCAGCGCGATGGCGTACTCCACCTCCAAGCCGCTCAAGTTGGTTGTCATCGGCGGCGACTGGAACATCTCGACGGCCAGGAAGCGGTCGGTGGCGCCGGCCGTGTTCTCGTTCTGGTTCAGCTCGGTCTGAGCTTGCCGTTGCAGGCTGCCGAGGCTGGCGCCGGCGTAGACCGCGCCGGACTGGGGGCTGGCGATCCGCAGTTGCTGAGTGACCGTGCTGTCGTTCAGCACCTTCACGAGCAGCGGCGTGAAGCCCGCCTGTTGGATGCGGGCCGGCGCGGGACCGCGAGCGGCCTTGACGCGGACTTCCGGGTTGAGCGACACGGCGACCAGGACGTGCGGGTCGAGCAGTTGCTGGATGCGAGTGGCATCGCGCTTGCCGATTGCCAGGCGGAGTTCGTTTTCGGAATTGCGGTCGAGCGGCGCGCCGAGAAACCGCAGGGCTTCGAGCAGCCGGGTGACGTTGGCCGCCAGCGGCTGGCCTTCGACTTCGGCGACCGGCAGCTCAGCGGCCCGAACGCCGGCGACGCCCGCCAGGCAGAGCACGAACCAAGTCAGGAGGATCGTGCGGGATTTAGCGAGCGGCATGGCAGTGATCCTTTCGCACGGCGAGCGGGGGCGTCAGCCCCCTGTTTCGGAAAACAACCGACTTGACGTCCGCCACCGCGTCCCATTCTACGATAAGTGGCGCGGGGAAAAAGCCACCGGACGCTCGCTCGTCCGCAACAAAGTAGCTATCACGCTCCGCGTGATGAGCCTTGTGTAGGCCGTCTCGATCGGGAACGCGGCAGGAATACAAAGGCCGCACCGAGTAAACGGCCGGCCGTTTCGCATGGAGGCGGCCATCGAGACGGAAAGTCGGCCGTGCAAGGGATCATCACGCGGAGCGTGATGACTACTTTGTACGGCCTCAGCCGACAACGCGGCCAACGAGCAAAGTAGCCATCACGCTCCGCGTGGCCTGCTAAAAACAGGCTGGGACAGCCTGGTGAGTTGGCTGGGACAGCCTGGTGAGTTGCCGGGCGAGATCCGTTCCACTCCCTTCCGGCTCCCTCCCCGGAAGGAGGTCGTGCAGCTTTTAAGTTGTTGGATCCTCGGTGTTTAAGGCCCTTCGCTCCCGGTGAGCGCCCGTCAGACTGTTTTTGGCTTCGAATCCCGCCGGCTTGCCCGGCGGATCGTTAGGTTTCTCGCTACACACGTCCCGGCCAGCGCTTGAGAATCCCGCCGGCTTGCCCGGCGGATCGTTAGGTTTCTCGCTAACGCCCGACTGGGCGAGCGCGTGCGAATCAAGCTGGGATTCGAAGTGGAGAGTGCGCGGCGTGCGCCAGGATTCACGGTGTGCTTCGGCGTCGCTTGATTGAAGCACGAAACTCCAGGACGGGTGATTGCAAATTGCAAATTGAGCGACTGTGCAACGACTTCGGCGTTAGGGAACGCTAAGGACGCTCACAGAACGATGTAAACTCCGCAGAAAAAACAACTTAAAAGCTGCACGATCTCGAAGCCGGGGAGGGAGCAGAAGGGATTCGGTGGCTTACGCGGCCATCCAGCTCCAACTTGGATACGGAACATAAGCAGCCTGATCTACAAACCCCAAATATTCGACCAAAACCACCCTGTTTTTAGCAGGCCTCGCTCCGCGTGTTGATCCCCTGCAGGCTCAACGTCTCCAGTCGCAGGAAGTCACCATCAGTGGTTGACGAACGCCCCGACCAGCGCCGAGCGTAAGCCGGGGAGAAACAGGGGGCTGATGCCCCCCGCTCGCCTGGTCCGCCTCGAGTTACAGCCATTAGGGGGGGGCGATTTTGCGTCGCGCGCTCCGTTACACTCCGCGTTGCGCTCACGCGACCGGCATCCGTTCACGCGGTTCGGCCTTACCCGCTGCGCGGGGCCGACCGCGTGGAACGATGCCGGTCGCAAATCCAAGGTCTGGGCGGCTGCCGCCGCACAATGGAACTTACCTCGCGGGGCGGAAGCCCAGGCCGTCGTAGCGGCGGCCAGGCTCGTACCTGCCGCGGTACGCAGCCCGGCAGCGGGACGCGTCGTAGTCCCAACAGCCGCCCCGGAACACCCGGAACGAGCCCCCCTCCGGCCCACGCGGGTTCCGCGAAGGGCTCGCACCATAGTAACCCGACTCGTACCAGTCCGCACACCACTCCCACACGTTCCCGCTCGTGTTGTAACATCCATAACCGCTCACCCCCGTACCGTACCCGTACACCGGGCACGTCGTCTCGCTGCCACAGTTGCCCGAATGCCGGCAACGCTGGGCGTCCCACGCGTCGCCCCAAGGGTACTTCCAGTTACCAGGACCACGCGCAGACTTCTCCCACTCCGCCTCGCTCGGCAGTCGCAAACCACTCCACTGAACGTACGCGCTCGCGTCTTCCCAACTCACATCCGTCACCGGATGGTCCGAGAATGACTTATCCTGCCAACGATTGTTATTCGGCGCCCGGTGTCCCGTCGCGCGCACGAACCGCTGGTACTGGGCGTTCGTCACCGCGAACACCCCAATGTAGTAGCCGTCCAGCCACACCCGATGCTTCGTGCAATCGGTGCCTTCCCCGTCCCCCATCTCGAACTCACCCGGCGGAACGTACACCAGCAAGCTCCCGTCACGATCGTTCACCACCAGCCGATTCGAGGTCGCTTGTTCCAGCCAGCGGTTGATCATCCCGGATGTTGTGGAGCGCGTGATGTTCATGGCGTGCTCGGTAATTTGTAGGATGCTGCCCGACGAGCGGGGGCATCAGCCCCCTGTTCTTGAATACAAATGACTTGACGTCCGCCACCGCGTCACATTCTACGATAGTTGGCACGGGGAAGCAGCCAGCGGACGCTCGTCCGCGACAAGTTAACCATCACGCTCCGCGTGATGAGCCTTCTGTGCGCCGTCTCGATCGGGGACGCGGCAGGAATACAATGGCCGCACCGAGAAACCGGCGGGCGAGCAAAGTAGCCATCACGCTCCGCGTGATGAGCCTTCTGTGCGCCGTCTCGATCGAAGCCGCGGCAGGAATACAGAGGCCGCACCGAGAAACCGGCGGGCGGCTTCGGATGGAGGCGGCCATCGA
>JAGFJK010000379.1 GCA_024102795.1 Pirellulaceae bacterium | reverse complement strand
ACGCCATGGGCGACACCCGGAGCCAGTGCGCAGGCACCGCTGGGTCGCGTCGTGCAGGCGTCTGCCGGTGCCGCGGGATTCGCTGCCACTCCGCTGGCTGGTGGCTCTGGACCAGCCGTCGGCACTCCGGGGCCGGCTGGCGGTGGACCGGCGTTGCAGCCGGTCGGCATCAGCGCGGCGGAGCCGGCCACCTCGAGCGCCTTGCGAACGGGCCGCAAGTCCAAACCGAACCCGGCATTGCTGGTGGCCAGCCTGGTGGGTGGAACCATCGTGGTGATCCTGGTGCTGCTGATTCTGAACAATGCCGGCAAACAAACGCCGACCGGCGAGCGGGAGGCGGTGGCGTCGGATAGCGGTGACGGAAGCGGCACGGGGCTTGGACCGGCCAATAACTTGACGGGACAGGGGCCCGCCGCTACCGGGGGCCAGAGGTCGAGTGGCGGGGCCGAAGACTTGACCGGCCTGAGGCCCGTCGCCACCGGGGGCCAGAATCCGGGCGGCAGCGGTGGCCAGACGCCGGGCGGCAGCGGAGGCCAAACGCTGGGCGGAACGGGCGGCGGCGGCGACGACGAGGGGAGTCCGCGGCAGACTGTCGTGCCGGACGATGGGCAGATGCTTTGGGCCTCGCCCACGGCCGGTCGTCCCTGGCGGCTGAACTACTTCGCTCCTGGCGCTCAGGTGCTGTGCGGTTTTCGTCCTGCGGCCATGCTGCAAAGCGAGTCGGGTCGGCAGGTGTTGGAAGCGCTGGGCCCGCAGATGGCGGCGACCCGGTCCGAGTGGGAGCGGACCAGCGGCGTCGTCTGGGAAGAGGTGGACCGGATGCTGGTGGGCTGGTTCGACGCGGGCGAACAACTGCCGCGGGCCTGCTGCGCCGTGTGGCTGCAAGCGCCGCGGAGCGAGCAGGAGCTGTTGTCGGACTGGGGCAATCCGCCCGCGGCGGACGGCGGCTTCTACCAGGCGGGAGGCACGGCCTACTACATTCCACCCCAGGCGGACGGCCCATCGTTCGTGATGGGGCATCCGTCGGAGATTCAGGAGCTGGCGTCGCTGCGGGGCGCCGTGCCGCCGATGGCTCGCGGCCTGGAGCGGCTGCTGGCCAGCAGCGACGATCAGCGGGACTTCACGCTGCTGGTCGTGCCCAGCTATCTGTCGAGCAATGTGCTGCGGGACGGGCGACAATATTATTTCGGCCAGCCGGCTCCGCTGCGCGGCGCGCTGGAGTGGCTGCTGGGCGACGACGTGCAGGCGGGGCTGGTCAGCATGCACTTTGGTGCGCAGTTCTATTGGGAGCTGCGATTGCACAGTATGCTGAGCCGCGATTACCGCACGCTGGCGTCCGAGCTGCGTGACCGCATCGCCCAGGTTCCCGACGCGATCGAGCGGCACATTGTCTCGCTGAATCCGCACCCGTACTGGCGGATGGTCGCCTTCCGGTATCCCAGCATGATCCGCTTCCTGCACCGCCACGCGCGGATCGGTGTCGAGGACGAGCAGGCGGTGGTCAACGGGGTGCTGCCGGGCGAGGCGGCTCATAACCTGGTGTTTGGCGGCGAAATGGTACTCAGCGCCGGCCCCGGCACGCCGGTCGCCGTCGCGGTGGCGGGCGATGGTCCGGCCGCCAAGCCGATGCCCAAGTCGGTCGAGGAGGTGCTGAAGCTGCAAATGGACCTGATGTTCGACCAGACATCGCTGGAGTTTTCCATGCGCGACCTGGCCGCCGATGTGAACGAAACCCACAAGCTGGGCGACACGTTCGATATCCGCATCATCGGCGACGACTTGAAACTGGAGGGCATCACGCGAAACCAGCAGATCCGCGACTTCGCCCAGAAAGGTCAGACCGTTGCGGACATTCTCACGGCGCTGGTCCGGAAGGCCAATCCGGTGACCACGGTGCAGGATCCCAGCGAAGTGGACCAGAAACTGATCTGGGTGGTGGCTCCCGACCCGGAGAAACCCGACCGTAAGATCGTGCTGATCACTACCCGCAGCGCGGCCGCCACCAAAAGCTATACTTTGCCGGAGCCGTTTCGCCCCAAACAGTAAGCCGGTCCAGTCAATCAGCCGCCCGAACCCGAGAGGCGACCGTGGAACCATTCTCGATCACCTGCACCACCTGCGGCGCTCGGCTGACCGTGCGCAGCCAGGCGGCGATCGGCCAGATCCTGGGCTGTCCCCGCTGCAAGAGCATGGTGTTGGTCGAGCGCCCTGCGGCGGCAGGTTCCGCGGCGCCCGATTTGAGCGAAACGCTGGACTCGCTGCCGGGCGACGATGGTCTGGCGACGAGCCCCGCCGGACCGCTGGCCTCGGATTCCGCCTGGGCTGAAACGTTGCCGGAACTGGACGTGGGCGATGCGCAGTGGTCGGGCGAACCCGCGGATACGGCCGAAGGCCGCGCTCGCTGGAAGGATCAGCAGGCCGCGGCTTCGACGGAGGCGACCGCCAGGGCGGATGAAGCCGAGGGAATGCCGGCCGGCAGCGGTCCGGTTCTGCCTTCCGATGCCTGGTCGTCACCCGCCACTGGCCGGCTCAGACAGTGGGCGCTGGTCGCGTTGGCCGCCGTCACCGGGCTGGCCCTGGCCGTCTCGGTGTTGGTATTCCTGGCGTATCGCGCGGGCCATGGCACAAGGGCCATCACTTCCGCCGGGGAAGAAGAAGACCTGGCAGGCCAGAAGCCCACCGGTACCGGGGAAGAAGACCTGACGGGTCAGAAGCCGGCCGCCACCGGGGACGAAGACCTGGCAGGCCAGAAGCCCACCGGTACCGGGGAAGAAGACTTGGCTGGCCAGAAGCCCGCCGCCACCGGGCAAGAAGACCTGGCAGGCCCGAAGCCCGCCGCCACCGGGCAAGAAGACCTGACGGGTCAGAAGCCGGCCGCCACCGGGCAAGAAGACCTGGCAGGCCAGACGCCCGCCGCCACGGGGCACGAAGACCCGGCCGGCCAGAAGCCCGCCGCCACCGGGGAAGAAGTACCGGCGGGTCCGAAGCCCGTTGCCACCGCAGGCCAGAGGCCGCCGGTCGAGGGGCCTCCAGGGCTGGAACCGCCTCCAAAGGCCGACCCGCAGGGATTGCCTGATGACGCCGTGGCGGGGCTGCTGGAACGTTTCGGGCCGCTGCTCAACAATGCGCCGTTCGAAGCGCCCGCGGCTCCCGCGGACGATCCGCTGCCGCCGGTGCCGGCTGGTGAACCG
>JAGFJK010000351.1 GCA_024102795.1 Pirellulaceae bacterium | reverse complement strand
TCGCGCACGCCGCCCGGCGGCGCCTCCGGCGGCGCATTGACCAGCGTTGCTCGCAGCGCGTCGCGGCCCGCTGCGGTTGTGGCCAGTTGGCGAGCGGCGGCGCGACGCACTTCCAGACGCCGGGACTTGAGTAGCTCAAGCAAGCGAGACGTCGGCTGCTCGGCGCCGACCGCCGTCACATCCAGCACGGGCTGCTCGCGGGCCGCCACCGCCGAAATCTTCCACACGCGCCCATAACCGTGCAGCTTGTAGTCGCGCTTCACCCAATCGGTACAGTACAGGCTGCCGTCCGGAGCCACCGCCAGCCCGACGGGTCGAAAGTCCTCGCCGCCGCGGACGAACGGCTCGGCCTGAGCGGTAAACGACACGCCACGCGGTTCCAGCCGGTAGCGGTCCAGCCGATGATCGCCCCAGGACGTGACCAGCAGATTGCCCTGGTAGTCGTCCGGCAAGCCATCGGACTCGTAGGCCACGATTCCCGACGGAGCTTCGCCCGTTCCAGCCACCATCGGCAGAGTGCCGGGCAGTTCGCCGTTCCAGGCGGTGAAAGGATGTAGCCCCTTGCGGCCGTTGCGAAAGCGGTAACCATAATCGCCGCCCTCGACCACGTGCAGCAGGCGGCAGGGCGGCCGGCTGTCGGGGTCGTTGTCCACGGTGAACAGTCGCCCGAACGCATCGAGACAACTGGCATGCGGGTTCCAGAAACCAGTGGCCCAGAGTTGCAGTTCGCTGCCGTCGGGCCGGAGTCGATAGACGTTGCCACCCTCGCCGCCTCCCGACAACCGCCGGCCATCACTGCCCACCAGCTCGTACGGCGCCCCCAGGTTCTCGCCCAGTCCCACATACATCCAGCCGGTGGCGTCGAAGGCGAAACCGGCCAGACCGTTGTGCGGGTAGTTGCCCTCGGTTTCCAGCTTCAGGATCGCCCGCCGCTGGTCGGCTTGCAGGTCTCCGTCCAGGTCGGTCAGCAACCAGACCGCCGCGCGACTGGCCACGAACACGGACGTGCGTCCGGGAACATCGGGCCGAGCGGCGACGCTCATGGCGTGGGTAAAACCATCGGCGAACACGCTCACCAGGTCCGCCCGCCCGTTGCCGTCGTCATCCCGCATCACGTACAGCCGGTCGCTGGCGTGCCGAGCGTACTGGTCGGGCGGGAAGTGCGTGTTGCTTTCCAGTACCCAGACGCGGCCGGCCTGATCGACGTCGATGCCCGTGGGCGTGACGATGGCCGGTTGCTCGGCGAACAGCTCGATCTTCAGCCGTGGATCGACGGCGACTGGCGGCGAGGAGATTGTCTGGGCCAGGCAGGGGCATGCCCAAGCGGCGGAGAGGAGCAACAATAACCAACGTGGCGCGGCGGGCATGGGCATTCTCGTGGCGGGGAAATCGTCTTCGCTCAAGGTAGCAAATCTCTCACCGGGACTCCAACCGGCCCGGTTCCAGGCGATCCGCAGGTTCGCCGGAAGGGACTCGGACCCGTACGACTTGCCGGGACCCGTACGACTTGCCGGGCAGCACTCGGTTTGCCGGTCTTTGCGGCAGTTGGCTATACTGGAGCGGCCGGGACAAGGCAACCGGGGAACAATGGCCAACAGAGAAGAGAGAAGCGATGGGCAAGCGAACATTGCGTGGTTTGGCGGCGCTGTTGCTGGCGGCGGCGCTGGGAGGCCTGGCTTGCGGACAGTCGACGTCCCGGACATGGACGGATTCGTCGGGCAGCTACCGGATCCAGGCCGCGATGGAGGATTTCAAGTCGGGCGAAGTCCACTTGCGGCGAGACGACGGCAAGTTGATCCAGGTGCCGCTAAGCAAGCTGAGTGACGAAGATCGGGCGTTCGTGCGGGCCGAGATGCTGCGCCGGCGGAACGCTCGGAATGAAGGCTCGGAAGCGGTCGCGGGCGCCCGTTCAGGGAATGCGGCCAACTCAGCCGGCCCCGTGAGCGCGGCCGCGGCCGCCGGCGAGTGGCCCCGCTGGCGAGGTCCCCTGAACGACGGCAAGTCGGCCGAGACCGGACTGCTGGATCGCTGGGACGCGGAGCCGCCGGTCGCCTGGCGGATGCGAGGACTAGGCAGCGGGTATTCCAGCCTGGTGGTGTCGGGCGGCAAGATTTTCACGATGGGCGAGCGCCGCGACGGGCAATTCCTGATCGCGCTCGACCAGCGGGACGGTACCGAATTGTGGGCCACGCGCGTCGGTGACCGCGGCAAGGACGGTCCCAACGGCACGCCCACCGTGGACGGGCAACTAGTCTATGCGATCGGCATTGATGGCGATTTGCTGTGCGCCGAAGTGGAATCGGGCCGCGAGGTCTGGCGCAAGAGCTTCGCCAACGACTTCGGCGGCCGGATGATGTCCGGCTGGGGCTACAGCGAATCGCCGCTGGTGGACGGCGACCGGCTGATTTGCACGCCCGGCGGCGCGCAGGCGATGCTGGCCGCGCTGGACAAGCGGACGGGGCGCGTGATCTGGACCACGCCGATGCAGCCCGGAGGTCAGCGAGGACAAGACGGCGCGGGCTACTCGTCGATCGTGATCAGCCAGGGAGCGGGCGTGAAACAGTACGTGCAGTTGGTGGGCCGGGCGGTGATCGGAGTGGCCGCCGAGAACGGTCAGCCGCTGTGGGCGTACGATCGGATCGTCAACGGCACGGCCAACATCCCCACGCCGATCGTGGACGGCGACTTCGTGTTCTGCTCGTCGGGCTACGGCGACGGCGGTTCGGCCCTGCTGCGTCTGTCCCGGCAGCAGGGGGGCGTGGCCGTTCAAGAGGTCTACTATCACTCGTCCAATGAGCTGCAGAACCATCACGGCGGCATGGTGCTGCTGGACGGTTACATTTACATGGGCCACGGGCACAACCGGGGCTTGCCCGTGTGCGTGGAGATGGCGACCGGTCGCGCGGTCTGGGGACCTCAGCGGGGGCCGGGCGGCGATTCGGCGGCCATCGTCTACGCCGACGGGCATCTGTACTTCCGCTACCAGGACGGGACGATGGCCCTGATCAAGGCCACGCCGGACGGCTATGAGCTGAAAGGCACCTTCCGCGCGGATTTCGGCAGCGGCCCCAAGTGGGCTCATCCCGTCATCGCCGACGGGCACCTCTACCTGCGGTCCAGCGACGAGCTGGTCTGCTACGACATCCGGAAATCGGGACGCGACTGACCATTGACCTCTGGGGTCGATTTGGCAGGCTGGGGAGCTCTGGCAAAGTAGTCATCACGCTCCGCGTGATGAGCCCTTGCAGAATCAACGTCTCTTGTCGCAGGGAGTCAAGATCGGTCGTTGCGGAGCGCTCGGACATGTGCCACCCGCAAGTCCGGCTCGGCACAGGCCGCGGCGGATGGTTCCGGCGGCGGTCGAAAGGCTCATCACGCGGAGCGTGATGGCTACTTTGACGCGCCTCCAAAGCCGCACGATCTCAAGCGGCGAGGAAGCTAGAGGTGATAGATCGGACTCTCCTCGCCTATCCGAGTGACGAAGCGGGTTGAACGGCCACGATTCCGCTCGTCCGGTCTATTTTCGCGAAATGTTTTCTCGACGGCTGCCATTTAACAGGTGCCGCTGGCGCTGTTCGCCAGTTCCCGCACACTCCCAGTCGTCGAGGAAGTTTCCATGCCCCGCCGCCCGCTCCGTCCGCGCCGCAACCACCGCCGCCCATCGCGAGTTTTCCTGGAGTCGCTCGAACCCCGCGTGATGCTGGCCACTTGCGCCGGGCTGAACGAGGTGGCCACGCACCTGCAGCAGGAGTTCGACCAGGTGCAGGAGTTTTGGTCCCAGAGCCCGCTGGCGCTGCTCGGCAGGCAACTCGAAACCACCTCCGGACCACTGGAGGACGCGCGCGACGCCCTGGCGTTTGTGCTGACCGCACAGTTGCCCGGCCTGCTCGCGCCCTTGGCGGATGACGCCACCGAGCAGATCGAGGAAACGATTGAGCAGGCGCTGCAGCAGGCCCTGCAGATCGCCGGGCTCGACGTCGCGCAGTTGCAGGCGACCTGCGACGGCGACAACCTGGAAATCATCATGGACCTGTCGCGGTCGGCCACCTTGCTGGACCAGTCGCTGGGCTTTGATATCGGCATCGCGCAACTGCCGTTCTTCTCGATTGACGGCCAGGCGAGCATCGAGGTGGGCATGGAACTGCGCGGGCTCGATCTGCGGTTTGGCATCGACGGCGGCGAGGTCTTTTTGGAAGACGGCCCGGAGCCGACCGAACTGGTGGTGTTCGCCGACTTTGCCGACGCTTCGTTTCAGGGGTTGATCGGCCTGCTGGCCGGCGAAGTCACGCTCAGCGCCCGGCCGCCCGCGCCGGAGCACGCCGGGCAGCCTGGCTTTAGTCATCCGCTGGAAGCCACGCTGACCTTCGACCTGGACGGTTCCACGCCGATGACCCTGGCGGCCGGCTCACACTTCGACATCCACTTTCAAGCCGGAGTGGACGGCACCATCATTTCCGGCCTGCCGTCGGTCGGCGCCACGATCACCGTGGACTGGTTTGGCCCGCAGGCTGACGATCCCGCTCCTCAGGTGGAATTCCAAGGCGTGCAGATTGCCTTCGGCGAACTGGTCGGCAAGCTGCTCAGTCCCATCGTCGAGCACGTGGGTCCGATCATCGACAAGATCGACCGGGTCTACGACATCCTGCGAGCCCCGATACCCGTGCTCAGCGACCTGGTCGATCCCGACCCGTCAATCTTGAGCATCCTGGGGATGGTCGCCGACCTGGAGGCGGCACCCAAGGAATACAAGGCGGTGGTCGAGTTCCTGGAAATCAGCTCGCTGATCTTCGGAGTCCTCGACACGTTCACGGCCGAGAGCGGCGACCTGATGATTGACCTGGGCGGTTTCAGCCTCTCGGACGGCATCGACCTGCGTCAGGGCGCAGCCACCACGCTGGACGATCTGGCCAATCTGCAGGCCCCGCAGTTGCTGCCGGGGCTGCCGGGCGCCAGCTTCGACCTGGAGGCGCTGGGTGATTGGGCCGAGCAGGAGCTGGACGGCCAGTTGGGCGAGTCGGTGGCCGCGCTGATCGACCAGTTGCGGCATCCCGTGCAACTGAGCATCCCGTTCCTGACGGACCCGGCGGGCAGTGTCTTCAGCCTGCTGGTGGGACAGGACGTCGATCTGCTGTCGGTGGAAGTGGACTACCACGGCAACGGCGGCTTTGAACCGCAGATCGACCTGCCGGGCTTTTCATTCACGTTCGGCAACGAGATTGTCTGGGACATCACGGCCGGCCTGGGGCTGGACACCCGCGGCTTGCGGCGCTTTATCCAGGACGTGGCCGACGACAATCTGCTCGGCAACTACCGCTTCGGCGACGGGTTCTACATTACCGAGAACACGCGCGTCGCCCTGACCGCGGGGCTGACCGCCGAGTTCAGCGCGAACATGGTGGTGTTTCACGGCGGAGTCGAGGGCGGCGTCTTGGGCACGCTGTTCATCGAACCGGCTCCCAACGCGGACTGGCTGGCCGAGTACGAGAACAACGGCGTCGATGACGACAAGATCTACGTTCGCTCCGACCTGAACGAATGCCTGGCTCACCTGGGCGGCAGCGTCTCGGCGTTCCTGGACGCCTGGGTCGGCATCGGCGTCAAGGTCCCGTTCACCGATATCTTCCTGGGCGGCAAGAAGGAATTCCACATCGCCCACAAGGAGCTCTTCTCGTTCGACGTGTCGTGCCTGCCCAATCCGTTCCACTTCGACGAGGAAACGTACTTCGAACCCGCCACGACGGCCCAGACCCAGACCGACGGCGACCTGGAGATCATCAACGACGGCGAGCTGTGGTTGAACGTCGGGCCGCGGGCGGCGCTACGGGGTTACCTGGCCGACCAGGAAAACGAGGCGATCGTGGTCGAACACCTGGGCACTCAGGACGGCCTGGATACGCTCCGCGTGACCTTCGCCGGCCAGTCGAAGGACTACACCGGGATCCATACGATCCTGGCCGACGCCGGCACGGGGGCGGACTATCTGGAAATCGGCGAGGGCGTGACGGCGGCCGTGAATCTGCAAGGCGGCGACGGCGACGACAAACTGGTCTCGCATTCCACCGCGCCGACCACCCTGCACGGCGGACAGGGCGACGACGAACTGTACGGCGGCCTGGGTGTCAACACACTCGATGGCGGCACCGGCAACGACCGGCTGTACGGCGGCAGCGGCCCGAATCTGCTGATCGGCGGCCCCGACGACGACCAGATCTTCGGCGGCCCGCTGGATGACGAGATTCATGGCGATGTTCCTGGCAACACCGTTCAAGGCGGCCACGATTTGCTGTACGGCGGCGGTGGAAGCGACACGATCCGCGGCGGCGGCGGCGATGACCTGATCTACGGCTTTGACGACCAATCGCTGGGTTCGATCGGCATGGACCAGTCCAACATTCTGCACGGCGACGACGGCAACGACACGATCTTCGCCGGCCCCCTGGGCGACACGATCTTCGGCGGCGCGGGCGACGACCAGATCCACGCTGGCGCGGGCGACGACGTGATCGCCACCTACGCGGAAGGCATCCCGGTGAGCAACGGTGCCCGAAACCACGTCTACTGGGAGTTCGGCGACGGCAACTCGACGATCTTCAACAGCTCTTACACGATCGACGGCCTGTCGTTGATGGGCTCTCCCGGCGACGATACGTTTCAGCTCCTCGACGGCAACACCATGCCGCAGACTCCGCTGGACTTCGGCCTGAGCGTGCTCGCCCCCGGCGGCAAGCTCGTACAGGCAACCAACGTCAGCCTGCTCAACATCGACGGCCTGGCCGGTTCCGATGTCGTTACGCTCAATCCTCTCCAGCTCAACCCGCTGGCCGCACATCCGATGCAGCAGATTGCGGTCAACATGGCCACCGAGTTCCGCGACGACGGATCCGTCGACCAGGTGCTGGTTCGCGGCACCAGCAGCGCCGACCTGCTGACGATCGATACCGAGCAGGTCTGGCTGGAGGAACCACCGGTCTTCGCGCGGAACGAACCCGTCGAGTACCGATGGGGTGGCGTGATGACGGTCACCGGTTTTCCTGAATACAAAATCTACGCCACGAACGTGGCCGACGACCTGCAGGTGCTGACCGGCAACGGCGACGACCAGGTTACGGTTCTCGGCAACACGGGGCCCACGCTGGTCGGCACCAGCGGCGGCGACGACATCATCGAAGTGCGGGCCAGCACGCTGGGACAGCCCACCCCGCCATTTGCCGCGCCCATTCCGGCGGACTTCACCGACCCGCTGACGATCGACGCCGGCAGCGGCCAGAATCAGTTGCGAGTGGACCAGGGCCATAGCGAAATCGCCGATCAGATCGAAATCGACGCGGCCGTCATTCGCAGCCAGCTTCTGCCCGCCGTGAACTACCTGGCCACGGGCGGCACGTACGACCATGTCACGGTGGTCGGTGGACCTCACGCCGACCTGTTCCAGGTGCGGGCCACGCACCAGGACGTCCAAATGACAGTGGTCCGCACGTTCTTCCAACCTGGCTACGTTGGTGTGGCCGACGCCGACCAGGTGCTCGTTTCGTCGGACGGCGTCAGCGAGGGCCATCTGAGCGACATCCGCAATCGCCTGCGGATCTTTGGCCATGTCGACAATCTGACCACGGTGCATTTCAGCGATGCCGCGGCGACCTCCGGAAACTCCCTGGTCTCTCTGGCTGGCAATCAGATTCTGGGCCTGGCCGGGGCCGCCGACGATGCCATCCTGGAGCTGGGCAACGGGCTGCTGGAAGTGAACCTGTACGGCGCCGATGACGCCTCGGTATCGGAAACCTTCGTGCTGAACGCCTTCGGGCGCCCTGTGCGCATCCGCGGGATGGCGGGCGACGAGCAGTTCGACGTGCTGTCGCTGAGCCAGCCGGCGGAAATCCTGGGCGACGCCGGCGACGACTCGGTGCACGTGCCCGATCTTGGCACCCTGCAAGCTACGCTGAACGTTCGCGGCGGTTCCGGACTGGACAAGCTGACCGTCCACGATGGCCTGGCACCCGCGGCGTCGGCCTACGTGCTGTCCGCCACCAGCCTGGTACGCGGGCCCCATGGGCTGCTGTTCGATCACACGCTGGACCAGTTGCAGCTCACCACGTCCGACCAGTCGGATGATGTATTCGTGGCGGCCGTGCCGCCAGCCACCGATGTCCGCCTGGCACAAGGTGGCGGCGCCAATCGGCTGTACGGGCCGAACGCGCCGAACGAATGGACGATCAGCGGACACAACACGGGGACGCTCAACCAGCGAATCGCGTTTCAGGGTGCACAGACCCTGCGGGGGAATCTGTCGGACGACCACTTCCAGTTCCGGCAGGGCGCGTGGCTGGATGGCACGGTCAGCGGCGGCGGAGGTGGCGGAACGGACACGCTGGACTACTCCGGCATGAACCAGAACGTCGCTGTCTGGCTGCTCAATGCCGTGGGCGACGGAATGGCTCCCGCAACGGCCGGTTTCAACGGCATCGAACGGCTGGTCGGCGGACGCTCCGGCGGCGACACCCTGATCGGGCCGAACGTCCAGTCCACCTGGGACCTGACTGGCGCGAACCAGGGAACCATGCAAACGGGGCTGGTATCGATCGAGTTTCAGGCGTTTGAAAACCTGATGAGCGGCGCGGCCAGCGATACGTTGCGAGTGCACGTGACAGGAGAACTTTCCGGGACCGCCAGCGGCGGCGCCGGGCAGGACACGGTGGACTACTCGCTCTGGCCCTCCACGGTCGTCGTGGACCTGGCCGGTGGCCAGGCCACGCAACTGCCAGGCCTGAAGCTGTTCGAACATGCCATCGGCGGTGACGGCGACGATCTGCTGTTCGGCAACCAACTGCACAACGTCTTGCAGGGTGGCAATGGAAATGATGTCCTGGTGGGCGGCGACGGCAGCGACATCCTGGACGGCGGCGACGGACGCGACCTGCTGATCGGTGGTGTCGGCCAGGATGTGCTGCTGGGGCGAACGGGCGAAGACATCCTGATCGGCGGGTCAACCGACCACGACGCTCAGATCGAACCGCTGCGCCAGATCATGCGTGAATGGACGCGGCTCGATCTGCCCCACGCGCGCCGCGTGCGGAACTTGCAGTTCGGCGGCGGGCTGAACGGCAATGTTCGCCTGAACTCGGCCAGCGTCATCGACGATAACGCCGTGGACCAGTTGTTCGGACAGCAGGATACTGACTGGTTCTGGGGCACCGCACTGGACGTCATGGACGCCCTGGCGTACGAGAAGGTGTCGGCGTAGCCGGACTGGGGCCCGCCGCCGCATGAAGGCGGCGGCTGGCCCGCTTTGCAGCCGGCCCGCTTACGTTCACTCCGCTGGTTTCACGGCGAAAACCCGCACGCTGGCGGCGTAGTCGTTCACGTCGTACTGCCGCAGAAGTTCCGCCAACCGCTGATGCAGCACTTCGGCCGCCGGTTCCGCCCGCGGCGCACAACGGCCGCCGGCCTCGTCCACAACCTGCAGCCCGGCGGGCACCGCCGTCGCCGCGGGGGAACAGCAGCCGGCCTGGTTTTCGACCTTGGCATAGGCGTTCAGGTCGGCTCCCGTGTCCACCACCTCGACCTGCGAGAACCCCGAGTCGGTCAGGCCCTGGCGGTAGTCTTCGATCGGTATCGCTCCCGCAATGCAGCCGACGTAGGCCAGAATGTTTCGTTCCAGTTCCTCCGGCAGAGGCCGCTTCAAGGCGATGTCGCTGACCGCCAGGCGGCCGCCCGGCTTGAGAATGCGGGCGATCTCCCGAAACACGGCCCGCTTGTCCGGCGCCAGGTTGATGACACAGTTGCTGATCACGCAGTCGGCCGACGCAGCGGGCAACGGTATGTCGTCGATATGGGCCAGATGAAACTCGACGTTTTCCAACGGCCGACCGTCCCGGCCCTTGGTCGCATTGCGCCTGGCCAAGTCGATCATTTCGTCGGTCATGTCAATCCCGATCGCCTTGCCGGTCGGTCCCACCTTGGCCGCCGCCAACAGCACGTCCAATCCGCCGCCGCAGCCGAGGTCCACGACCACCTCGCCCGGCCGCAAGTTCGCCGTGGCGGTCGGATTGCCGCACGACAGCCCCATGTTCGCCTCGGCGGGAATCGAGGCCAATTCCTCGTGCGTGTAACCGAAGGCTTCGGCAACCGACTTCACGCCGGCGTGATCGCTGGACAGACCGCTGACGGCAACCGCGCCGTACTTCGACTTCACCTGGTTCCGAAGTTCGTCGGACACGTTGGTTGCTCCCCCTGCTGGTGCGTCAGGACTCGATTCCGTACCAGCGAATCGTATCCCAAGGTCGGTTCCGAGAAAACCCGGCGGTCTGGACATGTATCGCGACATGGAACAATGCTGGTTCCGTTTGGACGATGTGGCGAGGCCCATCCAGCCCTCCGCGGAAGATGTCGTGCAGCTTTAAAGGCGTTGGAACCTCGGAGTTTAAGGGCGTACGCTCCAGGCGAGCGCGCGTCAGGGCGTGGTGGGATTCCAGTGCGGCAACAAGCACCTGGTGTCGCGGGCATCGCACGCAGGACCGGTTCTCAGCCCAAAATCAACCCGCGACAAAGTAGCCATCACGCTACGCGTGGCGGCCTGCTGAGAAGTGGCTGGGCAGCCGGGAGAGCTTTCGGGCGGGATCTGTTCCATGCCCGACTGGCTCTCTCCCCGATTTCGAGAGCGTGCAGCTCTTGGGTTGCTTCGCCGAGGAAACTTGGCGTGACAAACGAGGGAAACCTGGGCGGCCTCCGCCTCGGCGAGCGCTCCCCCTTGATATCCCTCTGGCCCCCTCCCCGGCTACCGGGGAGGGCTGGGGAGGGGCCTGCGGGGTTCGAGCGGACAACCACAGCGCAGGAAAGGTCAGACAGGAAAGGTCACACAGGAAAGGTCAGACACCCAGAATTTGAGCGGCTGGGCAGCGGGACCAGCGGTTGGACACACGCCAGGAAAGGTCAGCGGAAAGGTCAGACACCCACAGGTCAGGTAGAAAGGTCAAGGTAGAAAGGTCAGACACCCAGAACTTGAGCGGCTGCACCAGAAAGGTCAGACACCCAGAATTTGAGCGGCTGGGCGGCGGGACCAGCGGTTGGAGTGGTGAGTGGGTGGTCCGGCGGTGGGGGAATGGAAGGGGGCGGCCGGGGGCAAGCGGGCTGGAAGCGACGGGGAAGGGGAGCGAAGGACCACGTCAGGCAGCTTCGAGACGCGGCGTTCTTGGACGCCGAGCGGACCGCTCGAGATTGCGGGGTTGCAGAACGACGGATAATGGGAGGGCGACGTGCTCCGTTGGCGGGCGTGTTAGGCTGACGATCAAGCTCGTTGATCATCCTCACGCCTGCCGGCGCAGGTCACTGCCGCCCGGTCAGCCAAACGTCGCTCGGCAATTCCGCATGCCCTTGACCCAGCGGTCCCCGCTGCGGTCCAGCAGTTCCCGTAGGCGTTCGACCGAACCGACCGCTCGGCCGAACCACTCGTCAAAATTGTCCACCGCCGCAGTCCAGCGGTCCGGGTCCAGCCCGAAGGTCCTCAAATGTTGTACCAGCGCCGATGGGTCCGACTCCGGTGCCGCTTGTGCCGCCACGGTCTGTGCTACCACCCACAGCAGAATCCGCACGTACTCGCTCATCGGCATGTCTAGAATCGGATTATCCGACGCTCGACGACGACGCTGCCCGTCAGGAAACAGTCGCCGATAGCGGGCGTAGCTGGCTGCGTTCGACGGCGCTGCGTCCGCGCTCGACGAGCCGGCGTCCGCGCCGGACGAGACAGTGTCCGCGGGCGGAATCGCGTCGCTGATCGCGCCGCATTGACTGCTGTCAGCAGACTCGTTGGTCCCAGTGGCCGAGCAGGACGAAAGGGACACTGGCGGCTCATCCGATGTTTCAACACTGGCAGCGACTGAGGTGTGCAAATCGCCAAGCTCGGAGTCCACGCGCGGCGAATCCATCAATGCAGGTGTCGACTCGTCAGTAACTTCAGCAACTTCCAACTTCGACGAACTGCCAGACAATTCCGTATCGCTCTGCGTGATCAACAGTCCGCCCGAACAGATCGGTGCCAGCCAGGCGTCCTTCAGCAACGCCTCGACTTGTTCCGGCGACAAGTCGTAACCACCACCACCGCGCGAACTGCGAAACTCCTCCAGTGAAGCTTGTGCCTCGCGCGCCCGCCAGGCGGCCAGCCGAGCGGCAATCGCGCTGGTGCGAGAATCCTCCAGCGTCGCGGCCATGCCCGCCTTGATCTGGTTCATGTCCACGTACACCATGCAGGTCAGCAACGCCTGCTCATCCAGGATTTCCCGGCACCCGTAGCGTTGCTCCCAAAAATGGCCGGCTCGATTCATCTCAGTATTCGCCAGACGCGCGATCGGCTCCTTGCAGCGAGCCATCAACCAGCTCAGATTGCTCAGCCCCAGCCGAGCGTACGCCAGCTTGCTGGGGTTTCCCAGCAGTCGCTCGATCTCTTCGTCCGTGGGCTCCCGCACCCACCGTTGCAGATCCGGATTCCACTCCGGCCAGGCCAGCTTCCAGCGGCAAGCCACTTCCTCGTCCGACCACCCGGCCGCGATATCGGGCCGCGTGCGAGCGACCAGGTGCAGGTGGTTCGACAGCACACTGTGGTTGCCCACGTCGACCGCGAACACGCCGGCCTGGTATTCCAGCAGCTTCTCGATCCAGTCGCGCCGATAATCGTAATCGTCGCCGGTGTACGAATCCTGGCCGCAGAGGAACGCTCGCTGCACACACCGCGACCAACAGTGGTAGACCGCGATCTCGCCGTTGCGGACAACCTGGTTTCTGGCTTGAGCCGGCATCGGTTCCCTCCCGTGCGCCACTAGTGTGCCTCTGTACACATTCCAGCGTACCACGCCTGCCGCTCGTCTGTCTTCTCACGGAGTGACCACAGGTTGTCACCGCTCGCGAAATATTTTCCGTTTCACTTGGCGGGCGCGGACCCGCGAGACACACAGAATCGAGCGGTCGGTTCAGCGTGCTTGGTAGTGAGAAGCCTAACGATCCGCCGGGCAAGCCGGCGGGATTTCTAATTGTCGTCGGGCGGGAGAATTAGTTGTCGCTTGACACCTGCTGGCAGACGACCGGCTCTTCCTGCGTCTCGCTGTGCCGGACAATCCCAAGCTTGTCGTTGGTCACTTCTGATCGTTTCCCTCGGCATTCAGATACCGAAGTCCGGTCTTCTCATCCGGCACTGCGATCCGGACGCTCCCTGTGCGGCCCGTGTCTTTCTCGCATCGCCCGCTCGCCGACAGCAATCGGCCTTCGGGCAACCCTTCGATCCCCAGCGAGCAATCGAACTCGAACGGGCCCTTCATCTGGAAATCGGCATCGGTGACGAGCAGGAGTTTCGGGGCGCCGTAGCACCCGAACCACCAGCGGTCATGGGCGAACGTGGCCGTCACGGAAGCCGATGCCGCCCGCGCCGTGAAAAACCTCTTGCACCTCGTGCCTGGCAATCTCCTTCAGCGTCTTCGCGTCGTAGACATAGACCCACGAGTCGGCATTGCCTTCTGGGTCATTGAACTTGCCGAGGTTCACGGCGACGTGCAGCTTCCCATCGTGCACGCAGAGATCGCCGTGGTGATTGGCGACTGGCACTTTCTCCAGCAGCTTGCCGTTCAGATCGGTTTTCACGAGCGGCGTCTGCACGTGACATGGCGGTCCTCAGATCAGGCTGAACCTCGAAGACCTGGTCAAGCCGGGTAATCCGAAACACCTCAGCGATCTCGCTGCTGAGATTGCAAAGCACGAGTCGTCCTTCTTCGGCGAGCAACTGGTTGTGAAGTCTCATCAGCGGCGTGATCGGCTCTGCGTTTGGGTACAAGCTCCCACTGGCCAGAGACCGAACTGAGCCAATGTCAATGAGGGCGTGCTTCACCGCACTCGAGACGATGCAGGCGTGCAGTTCTTGGATCACGCCCGCGGTCAATAGCTCATGGGTCGGTGCCAGCACCAAAACACCTTGCTCGGGATATTCCCTGCTCACCACGGCCATCACAACTGACTCCAAACTGGCATCCCCCGCCGCATTGTCTTTATTGTTTTCTCGGCGTAGCCCCAAATTCGCCCCACGTCTTCCGGTGGGCACGCGCGCTCGCCTTCGAGACAGACCGGGCCCCTGGCAAGCGAAGGCGACCGCTTCATGATAAAGGATCGCCACTACCTGGTGGCGACGGCCAGCACCATTCTTACCACCTTATTCGCTGCCCTCTTGTTCCCATTCTTTCGCTGCGTTGTGCGGTGGCCGCTGATCGTGGCAGCCTGCTGGCTCCTGCTGTTGGTGATCGGTGAGACTGTTGTCGTCGTGTTGTTCCGCCGGGCACTGAATCGCTCTACACGGGAAAGCGAGTGGCGACCATCGCTCCTGAGCAGCGAGGCCCATGCAAGCGGACGGGGGGTGTTCCGGGACAGCTAACCCGATTCTCCCGCCGAAAGGCGAAGCTGGGTCGACGAGATGTCGGCGCGGAACCGCTGGCCAGGCACTTCGGTGCATAAGGCGAGCAGTTCCGCCGGCAACCGCAGTTCGCTCAGCGTGCGAAAGGTGCCGTCCGCCAGGCGGCCGAAGACCAGGAACCGGCAGCCCAGCTCGCTGATCCGAGCCACCGCTTCCAGCATCGCCTGCCGGCTGCCGTAGTATCGCGGCTCCGCTACCCGAAGAATTGTGTCCGCTCCCACAAGAAACGTGGCTCCCGGAAACAGCTCCGCCTTGGCGCGGAACGTGGGCGCTCGCGTCAACCACAACGTTTCGTCCGGCGAGAACTGGGCCGCTCGCTCAGCCAGTTCGGTGAAGTCCAGCCACGGTTTGTCGACGTTCTCGATCGACAGTTCGTGCTCCACCGGCGCCCCCAACAGGTCCGACGCCAGTTCGGCCATCTGGCGATGGCCAAGGTGCCGCGGGTGGAAGGCGCCCGGAAAGATCACCCGCCTGGCGTCCGATCCGCGCGGCGGCGCAGCGTCCAGCCTCGAAGAGGATGAGACCGGTCGAGACGATCCTGGGTCGTAGCCTGGTCGGCTGGCCGTGGCCGCGATGCGCCCCAGCAGCAGGTCGGTCCAGGCCGCGGGCGGTTCGGTCCGCTGGACTTGCGGAACTTCCGCGGCGAGCAGTTGTTCGGGCGGCTCGCACGGGACACCCGCGGCCTGCAGCAGGCGCCACAGCAGCACGTCGGCAACAAGCCGCTCTTCCTGCTGGCGATTGCGGGCCCCTTTGGTGAGTTCCAGGGCAGTGGATTCAGTCCACTGAGCCGATTGCAGGGCAATGTAGGCCCGGTGAGCGCCCCGTTTGGGCCGGGTGCTGGCCAGGCTGGCCGTGCAGGCCGCGCCCAGCAGGTGCCGCGGGTCAGTGGCTGGCGGGCCGGGCGCCTGGCCGTCCGAGTTCCGGCTGTCCGACTCCCGGCTGCCCCTGTTCAGGTTGCCCAAGTTACGGCCGTCGGGAGTGGCTGGAGCCTGTTCCAGTGTCCATGCCCGCTGCCAGGCGGCCATCGCCATCGCCCGCGCGGTTGGTGCCGAGCAGAATTGTTCAGGTCGGCCGCCCAGAAAGCGGGCCAAGGCGCCTCCGGCGTAGGGCACCACGGCTTCGAGCACGGTCGCGGACGCTCCGGGCACCGCGAGCAGGTCCGAAATCGCTCGACTGCCACCCCCGGTAACCGCGATCACGAGGCGCGTGGGGCTGGCGTGCAACTGGGCCAGGCGGCCGTCCCAAACACTCATCGGGCGACCCGGCCTCGCTACTTGGGGGGGATGGATTTGAGCAGTTTCTCGCCGGCGGCAAACTGGGCGAACCGCTGCTCCAACAGGGTAAGTTGCGGCGCGAGCCACGCCGAGAACCCAGCCGCCTGTTCAGCAGTTAGCCGCACATGGCGGACTTCGCTACGGCCGCGCAGAAGGCGTTCCGCACGGTTCTGGGCGAACGACTTGGGGTTAAAATCAGATGTGGACATTCGCGCACCCCCCGGTGGTGCTCAGCAGCCGAGCTTCCAACTGCGTCGAACGGGCAGTCGCACGAGCAGACGTCCACCTCTCATGCAATTCTCGCGCCGCCTACCGGCCGTCAGAGAATTTCATACGCAAGTGGCTGTCTAATTTAAGTTTACCGCCAAGTCTCCCGGAGGGGAGCCGTTCGCCGGGAAACGTGGCAAAATGACGCGATGATATCGGTTTGTGGACACCCCAGCGGCTGACCGGGTTCAACCGGGGCGAATGTGCGGCCGGAATGCTGGCTGACCTGGCCGGTGGTCCTGGATAAACGTTTGCCGGTTGTCGCGTTCGCCGTGGCGGGTAGTGCCTTGCCTGCTGGCTGGAACTTGAAAATATTTCAGGCGGGCCGGACAAGAAAGGCTTTCGAGCGGCGAACTTGTGGGTGTGAGCGACGCCGCCGGGGCGGAGCCGGCAAGAGGTCAAGGCAAGTTCAAGCCAGCCGTCTGTTTGCGAAACAATCGTTTTAGGGAGGGATGAGAGATGTTGAAGAAGACCGCTGTGGTTGCGGGCCTCGTGTTGCTGGCCCTGGGATTGCTCTTCGGCCGGGACGCCGTGTCCCACATTTCGACCACGCTGGGGTGGGTCCGGAATGAGGCCAAGGGCATGTTTTCGATCGAACACGAACTGGATCGAGCCCGCAACATGATCGCGGGGCTGGATCCGAACATTCGGCAGGCCATGCACCGGATTGCCAAGCAGGAGGTTGAGGTGGATCGGCTGCGCGGCCAGCGCGACCAGTTGAAGTCGCAGTTGGCCAAGGACCTGAGCGACATCGACCGGCTGCGGACGGACCTGGAGCGGGACGACAGCACGTACGTCTATGCGGGCAAGTCGTACAACCAGAACGAGGTCAAGGCCGATTTGACTCATCGCTGGGACCGTTACAAGACCCGCAATACCACGCTGGAGCGAATGGACGCGATCCTGGAAGCTCGCGCTCGCGGCCTGAAGGCGGCCAACACCAAGCTGGCCGAGATGCGGGCCGCCAAGGCGCAACTGGAGGTTGACATCGAGAACCTGGAAGCCCAGTTGGAGCTGGTCCGGGTCGCTCAGACCGCCAGCGACATCAACCTGGACGACAGCCATCTGGCTCGGACCAAGGACCTGGTGGCGGACATTGGCGCTCGGATCGACGTGGCTGAGAAGCTGGCCTCGGCCGAGGACAGCTACGCTGGCCAGATCGAGTTGGATGAACCGGAGAACCGGGACATCCTGGACGAGATCGCTCAGGAGCTGGACAAGACCAACCAGCAAGAGCTGATCGTGCTGGAGCGGTAGTTCTGACAAGGCCAACCCAAGGGGCCCGGAATCGGATCCGGGCCCCTTTCTCGCGTTTCCACGCAAGGCACGGGCATGTTCCAAGGCTGGCGAATACGACTCCGGGAAGCGGAAACCGCCCTGGACCAGGGCCGTCTGGAAGAAGCCGGACGGATGCTGGCCGAGGGCGATCTGCAGAAATTCCTGCCGGGCCGCCTGCTGTCAGGCAAGGTGGCTCAGCGGCTGGCCGAGCGTGCTCGGCAGCGGATGCTGCAAGGCGATTTCGCCGCGGGCTGGCGCGACCTGCAGCACTCCCGCCAGGTCGGTGGCGAAAGCCAGGACTTTCTGGTAGCCCGGCAGGAGCTGACCGAACTGGTGCTGGGAGAGGCCGAGGGGCATTTGCGGGCCGGTGACGCGGCGCGGGCCCTGGGCGTGCTGGCGGAACTGGATCGGGACGAGCCGCAGTGCGAAAGCTGGCGATTGCTGCGGGACGTCTGCCGGCACGTGGAGTCGGCCCGCAACTTGTGCCGGCGAGGCAAGTTTCTGGAGGCCGACGCCCAACTGCAGGCCGCCGCCGCACTGCGGCCCGACTTGCCGGTCCTGTCGGCTCGGCGGGCCGAATACCGGCAGTTGCACGATCGCAGCCGGGACATCTACCAGCGGCTGCACCAGGCCCTGGCCGCGGCCAGTTGGTCAGAGGCGTTGGCGGCGGCCGACCGGCTGCT
>JAGFJK010000349.1 GCA_024102795.1 Pirellulaceae bacterium | reverse complement strand
CGTGGGCGGCCAGCACGTCGAAGTGACGCAGATCATGGGATCGGGCGTCGACCCGCACCTGTACAAGGCGACGCGGGACGACGTCCAGACGATCATGTCGGCCGACATCGTCTTCTATTGCGGGTTGATGCTGGAAGGCAAGATGACCGACGCGCTGGTCAAGGTGGCGCGCCACAAGCCGGTGGTGGCGGTGACCGAGTTGCTGGACGAGTCGCAGTTGCTGGAACCGGACGATCTGGCGGGACACTACGATCCGCACGTCTGGATGGACGTATCGGCCTGGGGCGGGTGCGCCAGCGCGGTCAGCGAGGCGCTCGCCGAATTCGATCCGGCGCACGCGGCCGACTATCGGGCCAACGCCGCGAACTATCGCCAGCAGTTGGCCGAACTGCACCAGTACGGACTGGATTCGATCCGCACGATTCCGACCGAGCGGCGAGTGCTGATCACGTCGCACGATGCGTTCAACTATTTCGGTCGTGCTTACGGCCTGGACGTGCTGGGCGTCCAGGGGATCTCGACGGAATCGGAAGCCGGTCTGCAGCGGGTGAACGAGCTGGTGGATACGATCGTCCGCCAGGGAGTGACGGCCGTGTTTGTGGAGAGCAGCGTGCCGCGGAAGAGCATCGAGGCTCTGTTGCAGGGCGCACGTGCCAGAAACCACCACGTGGAGATCGGCGGCGAGCTGTTTTCCGACGCGATGGGCGAGCCGGGGACCTACGAAGGAAGTTATCTCGGCATGCTGGACCACAACCTGACCGTGGTGACCCGGGCCCTGGGCGGATCGGCGCCGGCACGCGGGATGCAGGGCAAGCTGGCCGAGCCCCAGGCGGCGGTTTCCGAGTAAGCCACATGACAGCCAATGGTTCGAGCCAGGTGCCGCTTTCGATCGACGATTTGACGGTCGCCTACCACCGCAAGCCGGTCCTGTGGGACGTCAGCCTGGACGTGCCGGCCGGGTCGCTGGTGGGCGTGGTGGGCCCCAACGGAGCGGGCAAGAGCACGCTGCTCAAGGCCGTCATGGACTTGATCCCGCGGGCTTCGGGGCGGATTCGCGTGTTTGGCAAGTCGTATCGCCAGCAGCGGCAGCGGGTCGGCTATGTGCCGCAGCGGGAGAGCGTCGATTGGGACTTTCCGGTCGACGCGCTGGACGTGGTGACGATGGGCCTGTACCGCCAGGTCGGCTGGTGCTGGCCGGTCCGTGCCCGACATCGCCGGGCGGCCCTGGCGGCGTTGGACCGGGTCGGCATCGCGGAGCTGGCCCGCCGCCAGATCAGCCAGCTTTCGGGCGGCCAGCAGCAACGGACGTTTCTGGCTCGCGCGCTGGTCCAGGATGCGGACCTGTACCTGATGGACGAACCGTTCGCGGCGGTGGACGCGGCCACCGAGCGGGCGATCATCGAGATCTTGCGGGGCATGAAGCAGCAAGGCAAGACGGCCGTGGTGGTGCATCACGATCTGCAGACGGTCCCCGACTATTTCGATTACGTGGTGCTGCTGAACATGCGCGTGGTCGCTCACGGCGACGTGCGGGACGTCTTCACGCCGGAGAATCTGCACCGCACGTATGGCGGCCGGTTGACGCTGCTGGAAGAAGTGTCCGAGGCGATGCGTCGCCGGGAGCGTTCGCTATGAGGCGGCCGGCGAGTTGGCTGGCAGTCGGCCTGCAACTGCTGGTGGGCGGCCTGCTGCTGGCGGGCGGCTGGGCGGGCGACGGCTTCCTGCGGGC
>JAGFJK010000346.1 GCA_024102795.1 Pirellulaceae bacterium | reverse complement strand
CGGCCGCGAACCCGGTTGCCCCCCGCGAGACAGAGGCCCCCCGCGAGACAGAGGCGGAGGTTCCGGCCGACGCGTTTGCCAGCGTCGATCAGGCGGTCGAGGCGCTGGTTCGGGCGGCGCAGCAGCGCGACAGCCAGCAGCGTCTTCGGGCGTCCGGCTGGCTGGCTCGGCAAGGTGCGGCCGCGGTGCCCGCGCTTCGCGGAGTGCTTGAGGACCAGCAGGCCGACACGGCCGCCAAAATAGCGGCCTGTCGGGCCTTGGGGCGGATCGGCGGTCCCGCCACCGAAACCTTGATTGCGCAACTGGACGACGCCGAGCAGTTGGTGCGGATTAACGCCTTGGATCAGTTGCCTCATATCCGCCCGCCCACTCGCCAGATCGTCGATGTGCTGATCGGCGCCTTGGACCACGACGATCCCCGCATGCGGCAGCAGGCGATTCGGGGTTTGGCCGTGCTGGGACCGACGGCCAAGGACGCCGCGCCGCGTTTGCAGGGGATTCTCAACGCCCGCGAGGACGAAGCGCTGCGGAGCGAGGCCAAGAAGGCGCTCGAACAGGTGGACCCGCGGCGAACGCTGACGTTCGACTGACGCGGGGCCGTCCGGGGTTCGGACGGTTGGCCGCAACCCGTCTGCTCGGAACCGTTTAAGTTGACAACCCAAGTTCGGCCTGTGTAACCTAGGGTTTACAGGGGAAAGCTGCCGTGCGTCTCGGCTGATCGGGACTCACGGACCGCGAGGGCTGCAAGGGCTTGGGGATTTCGGCATGGGGAGCAGACGGATGGCGCACAAGTCGTGGCGTTCGTGCCGGACAAGTACCGGAAGGCAGTTGTTGCCGGCAATGGCGGCCCGGCTGCGCCCAGGTCTGATTTTGCTGGTGGGAACGGTTCTGCCAGCGATCGGCCTCGGCTGGACGCCGGCCACCCTGCAGGCTCAGCAGCCGGTGGCACCGGCTGCCGGGGCGGCGGGATATGAGCAACTGGACGTCCATCCCCGGATGGTGGGCGACGACAAGGACTCGCGAAACCTGCGGGCGACGGTCGATCGGGACGTGCGAGCCGTGCTGCGTGGGACGGCCCAACTGGCGGAAAAACAGAGCTTGTTCGACGGGTGGTTCAACGCCTACTACTTTCCCAGCATGACGCGGCTGGACCGCCTGGGCGAAATCGCCCAACTGCGGGTTGATCTGTTCGACGACTACATTCGTGACGCGCGTTCGAACGAGGCCCACGATCACCTGGTCAACAACCTGGCGCTGCCCGCTATGAAGCGGCTGGTGGAGGGAAACTTCCACCCGGCGGTCCGCTACAACGCGATGCTGGTGATTGCGGACCTGAACAGTCGCGAGGCCGTGACGCTCGGCACCAAGCAGCCACCGGAGCCGCTGCCGCAGGCGTTGACGTACATGCTGGCCGCGCTGGAGCAGCCCGGTCAGCCCGACGCCGTGCGGATCGCCGCCCTGTACGGGTTGCGGAGGCACGCCGAGTTGGACCGCCTGTTCCCGCAGTATCAGCCGCTGCCGGCCAACATCAAGCAGCAGGTGGCTGCCGCGATGGAATCGATCGCCGCCAGCCAGGACCCTCCGCAAGGAGCCAACCGCACGGCGGAAGGCCAAGCCTGGTTGCGGCGGATGGCCTTGGAAACGCTGGCCACTCTGGGCGACACGGGCGAGAACCACAAGTATGTCACGCTGATCGGCCAAACGGTGGCGGACCAGGCCGCGTTGCCCTCGCTGCGTTGCACGGCCGCCCGCTCCCTGGGACGCTTTGACTATACCTCGGCCACCGGCCTGGACGGTGTCGCGATGGCTCAGGACTTGGGCGGGTTTGCGGCGGACGCCTGCCGGCAGGAGCTGGCGCGGATCGAAGCGGACCAGAAGCGTCGCGAGGAGAAGAAAAAGGCCGCTCAAGGAGGAGGCGGATTCTCGGTTCCCGGCATGGGGCCTCCTGGAATGATGCCGCCTGGGATGGGACCGCCCGGTATGGGACCGCCCGGGATGCCCGGAGCGGAAGGGCCTCCGGGAGGGGCGGATCCCGGCATGCCCGATGGGGGAATGCCCGGCATGTCCGGTTTGTTTGGACCGCCCTCGGCCAACGCTCAGGCGTCGGCCGAAGAGGACCGCGACATTCAGCGGACGCGGCGTTTGCTGAAGTTCCAGATCTACTGCGTCCAGCAAGGTTT
>JAGFJK010000340.1 GCA_024102795.1 Pirellulaceae bacterium | reverse complement strand
GGTTGGGGTTGGCGCGGTTGTTGTTTCTCCGGTTGTTGTTGCTCTGGTTTTTGTTGTCCCGGTTGTTGCTGTCCCGGTTGTTGTTGTCCCGGTTGTTGTTGGCCCGGTTGTTGTTGGCCAGGTTGTTGTTGTCCCGGTTGTTGTTGACCGGGTTGTTGTTGGCCGGGTTGTTGTTGACCGGGTTGTTGTTGACCGGGTTGTTGCTGTCCCGGTTGTTGCTGTCCCGGTTGTTGTTGACCAGGTTGTTGTTGACCAGGTTGTTGTTGACCGGGTTGTTGTTGTCCGGGTTGTTGTTGTCCGGGTTGTTGTTCACCAGGCTCCGGCTGTCCAGCGGCATTGGGATCGGCACGCTGGATTTCCTGGTTCAGGCGGCGAGCGAGTTCGTCCAGCTCGCCGACGGCGCGGCGCAAGGCTTCGGTTTCGTCGCCCAGCACACTCTCGGCTGCCTGCTCGACACCTTGCCGTAGCTGCGAGATGCCTTCGCGGGCCTGCTGCTCCTGTTCGGCGGCCTGGGGTTGGAAACCGCGGTTGAGCAGTTCGCTGGCGGCTTCGAGCCGATCTCCCACGCGGCGCTGCGAGGCCTGGCGAAAGGCGTCGTACAGCTTCTGGGCGAGCAGCGGCTCGGCGGCCTCCGCCTCCAGCACGGTCTCCTGCATCCGCTCGAGCAGCTTGTCCAGATCCTGCTGTTGCTGCCGCAAGTCTCGTTCGACGTCTTCACGCGCATCGGCGCCCCGCAGGCTGCCGGGCTGCGGCTGATCGAGGTTCGCCAACCGCTCGCCCAGTTCCGTCTGCTGGCGGTCCAGCTCGCGTGCCTGCTGGCGCAGATCGCGGGCCTCTTCGGTGAACTGATCGGCGGCTTGCTGGCGGAACTCGTCGCGCAGTTGTTCGAATTCCCGTTCCGCCCGCGTGCCGGCGGACAGCGCCTGCGGCACATCGCCCTCTTCGAGCGACTCGGCGGTCTGGCGGACATTCTCGCGGTTCTCCTCCAACTGCTGGCGAGCGTCCTGGTTGGCCTGCTGGTTGCTGGCCGGCGACTGGTTCATGCGGTCCACCAGTTCGTCCGTCTCGCGCAGCAACTGTTCCTGCTGATCGCGCAGCCGTTTGAGTTGCCGCTGGAGTTCCTCGCGTTGCTGCTCGTTCTCGGCGGCTTCCAGCGCCGATTGCAGTTCCTGCAGCCGCTGGTTCAGATCGGACTGCCGGCGGGCCAGGTCGCTGAGACGGTTGAGCGTCTGGCGCGTCTCGCGCTGCTCGGCGCTTTCCGACTCCGATTCCTGCGCCTGCCGCTGGGTTTCATACCGGTTCTGATCGTTACTCAGCTCGAGCTGTTCGAGCTGCTGGCGGGAACGGCTGGACGATTGTCCCGACGAACTGCTGCTGCTGGATTGCTGCTGTTGTTGTCCTCGAGTGACTTCGAATTCGCGGGCCCTGAGCCGCAGCAGACCTTGATAGGCGGCCTGCTCGGCGGACAGGGCGGGTCGCAGCGGCACGGGCGAGGCTTTTTCGAGCGCCTCGGTAAGCTGCTGCGAGGCCTGCCGCATGGAGTCGCGGACCGGCGCGATCAGCTCGGCCGCGTCGGGGCTGGCCGCCTGTTCGGCCAACTGGTCCAGTTGTTCCAAGGCCTGGTCCTGGGATTCGATCAGCAACTGCACGTCCTCGCGGAACGGCGGGCTGACTTCGGGCCGCGTTTCCCGGCGAATCAGCCGCCAGGTGGCGTTGATGATCTGCTTCTGCAGTTCGGCCAGCTCCTCGGCCTGCTGGCCGGCGCCGCCCGATTGACCTTGCTGTTGCTGGCGCTGCTGCTGCTCGCCTCCCGGCGGCTGCTCGCCTTCGCGGAAGATCTCCTCGAAGTGCCGAACTTCGGCAAAGAACATGTCGCTGAATGTGCGCCGCGGCTGGCCATCGGCGTCCATGTCCTCGGCCCAGAAGTGATACGACAGCAACTGGTCCGGCTGGGCCTCCAGCCGCTCGAAATCCAGCACATACTCGGCCCGTTGCGTCTGGCGGGCGGCGGAGTTTTCGCCGAGCGGCACATCCCGCGGGTCCTCGCCGCCCAGGGCATAGGAAATGCCGAAGCGGGTCAAACCATAGTCGTCGGTGACCGACGCCTGGACGGGAAACTCCTCCAGCGGCGAGACACGGGCGTCGCGGGCCAGCTCCAGTTTCAACTCGGGCGGACGGTTCGGCAGCACCTTGGCCGACAATTCGACTTGCTGCTTGTTGGCCCGCCCCTCGGCGTCGACCAGGCGGAGCTTCCAGGTGCGCGATTCGCGCAGCGTGACGCTCGCCGAGTACGCATGCGGTCCCTCGTCGCTGGCGGCCAGCGGCAGCACTTCCCCGCGATCGTCCACCAGCTCGGCCGTCTTCACCTGCTTGTTCAAATGACAGATCCAGGTCAGCCGGCTGCCCTCCACCGCGCTGACGCGCCGCGTGTCGTCCACCCGCTTGTCCTCGGCCTGCGTGTAGTCGGGAAACGACAGCACGGCATCCGAGCGGACCAGCGCGGGATACTCGAACACCGTGACGCGAAAGTCGCGGCTGCGCTGATCGGCAAACGTCACGTGATACGTCAGGTCGCCGGTGACTTCGGGCACGTGAGCGCCGAACAGCGGATCGTCCAGGCTGCGGTTCATCGGCAGGGCAAGTTGCTTTCCGTCCGACAGCGAGTAGTGCAGCGACATCTCGGCGGGAACAGCTCCCGTGAAGCGGGTCAGCACCAGCATGCCCATGCCACGCTCGATTTCCGTGTCTCCCGGTTCGATCTCGTACTGCCACTTCCCGTCGGCCTCGGGCGACGCGGCGGGACCGGCCAACGTCTGGGCCGGCGGCCGATTCCAGGCCAGGCCGCTCAGCACGATCAGCAAGCACATCAGGCCCAGCAGATGCAGCAGATGCGCGGCCGCGACGCGCCGCCCGGGCACGGTTTTCACCCAAGGATATTTCCAGGCGTGATTGAGCGTCTCGCGGACCACGTTCTGTTGCAGGTAGGTGTAGGATCCACCGGCCGCCGGCGGCCGCAGCGAAACGGCCGTCAGCAGCCGCTGCTGCAAGCCCGGATAGCAGGCTTCGACCTGGGCGGCCAGCCATTGCGGGTTGCGAAACGAAGCCAGCGCCCGCGCGGCCAGCAGTCCGCCCACCACCGCCGCTCCCAGAGCCGGCATCCACCACCTGGCCGCGGCCAGCGCCGGTTGTTCGGTTCGCAACCAGAGCAGCAACAGGCCCACCGTGGCCGCGCCCAGCCAGACCATGCCCAGCGAGGTCCAAAGCCGCACGCTGCGGAACCGGGCGGCTACCCCGCGCAACTGCCGTTCAATGCGATGGTCCATGGTGGTACCTTTAAATAGGCGACAACAAAGCAATCTATCACTTCCGGCTTCCTATCCGCTTCGAGATCGTGCAGCTTTTAAGTCCTTTGCCAGCAAGTTCCAGGATATTTTGGTCGACTATTCGATCCGGTTTCCCAACCGGCGCGGGAAACCCCACAAATCAATTCTGGCTCCCTCCCCGCTTCGGGGAGGGTTGGGGAGGGGCTCTTCTGGAATTTCCAGACTCAACTCGCGCCAAACAGATCCGCTCTATTACCATCTGAACGCATACATCCGGTCCCGGATTCCAAACCCGAATTATAAAAAATCCGCGTGCCTTCCAGTCCATTCTGCGCGTTGAACACCTGGTTGACCGCTCGAACCCCGCAGGCCCCTCCCCAGCCCTCCCCGAAGCGGGGAGGGGGCCAGAGGGGTTTCAAGGGGGAGAGCTCGCGGAAGCAGAGGCCGTCCCAAGTTCCCGGTAGCCACACCCCCTAAATCCCGAGTTTCCAACGCCTTATAAGCTACCCAACCTCCTTCGACAAAGGCGCCAGACAGACTGGTTTGTTTCTTGTATGCATTTCAACCCTGGATCTTCGGCTTCCCGCGCGACAGCCAGCCGGCCAGGCACGTCTCGGCAACCAGGATGCCCAGCGCCGCGAAGATCAACCACCGCCACCACTTCTGGCGGCTCTCCAGTTCCACGTCGCGCAACTGCCGCTGCTGATCCTGAATTTCCGCCATCGTTCGCGCTTTCCCGGTCAACAGTCCGCGCTGTTCCAGTTCGGCCGGATCCAGCGGCCAGGTGCGGCTTTCCGCCGGGTCGATGTTGACCGCCACGGTTTGAGCCTGATCGCCCTGACCGACGCGGTAAATCCCCGGCTCGCTGGTTTGGCGAAACGCGGTGCCGCCACTCGGCCTTTCGCGGCTGCCGTCGGGCAGTTCGATCGGCAGGGCCGCCTGGCCTTCCGGCAAGGGAATCGGTTGGCCCACGCGGTAGCTGCCGGCCAGCGGCGGTCGCCCGCCCAGCGGATCGACCAGTCCGGCCAGCAGCGGCACGAACTTGGTCGACAGCGCCAACTGGCTTTCGTCCGGGTGCCAGCCGCTGGCCAGCACCCAGCATCGACCCTTGCCGAACGGCTGCTCGACCAGCGCCGGCGAACCGTCGTCGAACGTCGCCAACACGTTCCAGGTTACCTCTTCGTCGGCCGATAACCAGCGATAGTTCCAGAAACGGATCTTGGTGAAGTCGCTGAACCGCGGATCGGCCAGCGGCTGAAACAACGGATGCCGGAAGTCGATCCGTTCCAGCATCGCGTAGTCGCGCCGCGGTGCCTCTTCCACGCGCAGGCCAGGCAGATCCAGCAACCGCCGCAGGCCGGCCAGTCGCGAGTTGTCGCTGCTATCGGCCTGGACATCGCCCGAAACACCCGGGTCCGACTGGGTGCCCGGGTCCGCCGGTGTGTCGTCGTCCACGCCGCCGTCGGCCGCGCGGGTCAACACGACCAGGACCTGCCCGCCGCGTTGCACGTACTGCTGGCGCAACTGGCCGCCCGTGCTGGCGGACACGGGAGCACCCAGCACGACCAGCGGCACCTGGGACGGGTCGAGCGGCGGCAGGGGTGCTTCGACCGGCACGGCCTCCACGGTCACCTGCTGCCAGGGCGTGTCCAGGCTGGCGGCTCGCAGGAAGTACAGCAGTCCGCGCGGAGCTTCCGCTTCGGCGCCGACATAGATCAGCTTGCGTTGCCGGGGAGCCTGGCGGGCCACATACAACGTGTTATCGAACGGTTGATCGTCGCCGATCAGCAGCAGGCGGCTGGAGGCGGGCGATGGTTCCACTTGCACGACGCGACTTTCGCCCGCCGGCACGGTAACCGGATACTCGCGATCGCCCAGCAGACGGCCTTGGGCGTCGGCCCAGCCCAGCCGGAACTGGTCGCGGCTGGAGTCGGCCGCGTTGCTGACGCGAACCGCCAGCGAGGTTTGCTGGCTGTCGAGCGCGGGCTCCAGGTCGGCCAGCAGCAAGGCGGCGGCGTTGGTCGGCTTGCTGGCTCGCAGCGCCCGCACGTCCACTCGGATGTCAGCCGGCCAATCGTATCCGCTCAACGGGTCCAGGTCCGCGCCGGCCTGCATGTCGGTGATCAGCACGATCTGTGGCGGGAGGCTGCCCGTTTCGTCGCGGCCCTCGGCCGCCATCTGCAGCAATTCAGCCGCCGCGACCAACGCGCCGCCCAGGTCGGTGGCTGCCCAACCAGGCGCCGCGCC
>JAGFJK010000272.1 GCA_024102795.1 Pirellulaceae bacterium | reverse complement strand
GGCCATGGTCGCGCTGCACCGGTCGTGGCTGGAGCGGGCGGGAGCTCGCGTCGATCCGTCCGTGGCGGTCGAGATCAACCCGCTCTGGGCCCTCGACGCGGACGAGGTCGCTCGGCGGCTGACCCCGCACACCGTCGTGGATCGACCGACCTACTTTCATTGACCGCCAGGGTCACTTCGAAACCTTGAACGGAAGGGAATTCCATCCCATGTTGCACGCGGTGATTATGGCCGGCGGCGCGGGCACTCGTTTCTGGCCGGCCAGTCGCATCAGCCGGCCCAAACAGTTGCTGGCCCTGGCCGGCCAGTCCAGCATGATCGAGGACACGGTCGAGCGGCTGCGGGGACTTGTGCCGCCGGAAAGAACACTGGTCGTCACCAACCGGCACCTGGTGGCGGCGATCCGCGAGCTGCTGGACGGCTTGCCCAGCGAGGCGGTGATCGGCGAGCCGTGCAAGCGGGACACGGCGCCCTGCATTGGCCTGGCGGCCATTCTGCTGCAGCATCAGGATCCCGACGCCACGTTGCTGGTCATGCCGTCCGACCATGTGATCCAGGATCGGGCGGCGTTTCAATCGGCCGTCCGGCAGGCCGTGCGGCTGGTGGATCAGGTGCCCGGACGGATTGTGACCTTCGGCATTCGGCCGACGTATCCGGCCGAGTCGTTCGGGTACATCGAACGCGACCAGTCTCTGGCGGACGCCGGCGGTCTGGCGGCGTTCGAGGTGCGAAAGTTCCGCGAAAAGCCCTCCGCCGAGGTCGCTCGGCAATTCCTGGCCGCGGGCAACTTCTGCTGGAATTCCGGCATCTTCGTCTGGAAGGCGGCCACGATCCTCCGGTCGCTGGAACGCTTCGAACCGATCATGCACGCCCGCCTGCAGACAATCGCCCATGCGCTGGGCAGCCCGCAATTCGGCGAGATCCTGGAACGCGAGTTCACCGCCATCGAGGGCAAGTCGATCGATTTCGCCGTGCTGGAGCGGCATCCGGAAGTGGTGGTGATCGAGGCGCCGTTCGACTGGGACGACGTGGGCAACTGGCAATCGCTGGCCCGCCTGAACGGCACCGATGCCCAGGGCAACACCAGCCTGGGACGGCACCTGGGGATCGACACCCAGGCCACGATCGTGCGCTCCGAGGACGACCACTTGATCGTCACGCTGGGCATGCACAACTGCATCGTGGTTCATACGCCCGACGCCACGCTGGTGGCCAACCGCGATTCGGAAGAGGCGGTGCGGCGGATCGCCGAACTGCTCAAGGACCGGGGCTGGGAGCAGTACCTGTAGACCGGGTCGCCAACCGATGACGCTTCCAACACAGGGCCGATTGGCCGGCATCGACTTTGGCACGGTACGGATCGGGATCGCCATCTCGGATCCGCAGCGGCGGCTGGCGAGCCCGCTGGAGAATTACACGCGGGGCGACAGGCAACAGGACGCTCGGCGCTTCCAGCGGTTGGTCGCCGAGGAAGGTGTCGTCGGTTTTGTCGTGGGACTGCCGGTCCATGGCAGCGGTGACGAAAGCCGTCTGTCGGCGGCCGCGCGCCAATTCGGAGCGTGGCTTACCGAAGTCACCGGGCTGCCGGTGGACTTTTATGACGAACGCTACACGTCGCTGCAGGCGGAGCAACTGCTGCTGGACGCCGGTCTGACCAGCAAACGCCGCAAGCAGCGGCTGGATAAGCTGGCCGCTCAGATCCTGCTGGACAGTTACCTGCAGTCCCATCCCAACCGCGAGGCACCCGGTTCGCTGGACGACTGACACGGTGGGTGGTCCGGCACCGTCCGGCACCGTCCGACCCGAATTGCCCGATCCCGCCGCGGGCAATAAAATCGGGTCAAGAGAAAACTTCACTGGCAAGTGCCGCTGCAAGGGGACCAACGCATGACTCGCTTCGCCACGCCCGGAATCATCCATCCTGTCGCCAGAACCGCTGGCCGCCTGTTGGCGACGGCCGTCGTGGGGTTGGGCCTGTGTCAATCGATCCTGGCCGCCGAGCACACGATGGATTCGCTGGAAACGGTCCAGCGGAATCTGGAGGAGGGCAAGGCCGTGCTGGTGGACGTGCGCGAATTGGCCGAGACGAACGCGGGATACGTGCGGGAAGCCAGGCTGCTGCCGCTGAGCGAGATGACCAGGGCGGACGATCCGGCTGCCGCTCGGAGAGCGATCGCCAAGGCGATTCCTCGCGACAAGATCCTCTATCCCTATTGCCGGTCGGGAAAGCGGTGCCTGGCGGCGACCGACGTGCTGCGCGAATTGGGCTACGACGCTCGGGCACTCAAGCACGGATTCCCGGACCTGATCAAGGCCGGTTTCCCGGCGGCGAAACCATAGTCGCCAGCACCAGCCGGACCCCAACACCGTTGGCAAGCAAGGCGGCCGCGGCCGCCAGGGCCAGCAGGGCCGCGGACGACTTGGGACCGGGCCACGCGGGCCACGGGCTGAGCCACCGCCAGACGGCGAGCTGCATGGTGCAGGCCAGCGTCAGCCAGGCCAGCCAGGGCCAGGTGGCAACCGATCGGCTGGTTCGACTGGCGATTGCCTGCAGGCACGTCAGTGCGCCGGCCAGGAGGGCGACGGCCAGAGCGGCCTGCCAGCCGAGCGTCAGCCCGGCCAGTGCCAGGCCAGACGCTGCTTGGGGGCGAAAGCGAACCGGGGGGCATCCCCAGGCCGCCAGGTCGATCAACAACCCGATCACGGTGCCCGCCGCCAGTCCTGCCAGCCCGGCCAGCACGCCCGCCAGGTCCGTCTGCAGCCGTATCAGCCACTGCGACTCCGTCCAGGCCTCCGGCCAACTGATCACCGCGGGCACCGGGTGCAAGTGCGGCCAGACGGCCGAGCAGGTGCCGCTGACCAGCAGCGCGAATCCCAGGCAAGTCGCGGGCACACGGTGTCCATCGTAGGCGATCAGCGCCCAGCAGAGCAGGTTGCACAGCAGGAACAGGTGGAAGGCGCACAGCCCGATCAGATCCCATTGCGGATCCAGCAGCACGTCGACCGCTCCGCTGCGAAACGCGGGATCGCGGAGCGGCAGATTGGCGCCGCCCGAAGTCAGCTCCACCAGAAACAGGCCGAGGAACAGCAGGGCCGTGGTGGCTTCGACCAGCGGGTAGCGCGGTGATATCGGCAACCGGCACGTTCGGCATCGGCCGCCCAGCAGCAGCCATCCGAGAATTGGGATGTTATCGCGGGGTTGGATCGGCGTGGTGCAATACGGGCAATACGAACCCCGGCGGACCAGGGACCGGCCGCGCGGGGCGCGGTAGACGACCACGTTCAGAAAGCTGCCCACGCAGGCGCCGACGCTGAAGATCCAGGCCGCCGCCAGCCCGCTCCAGACCCTCGTCTGCAGTCGTTCCCAGAGTGAAAGTCCGCTGAACATGGCCGGGCGTGCCGGTTCGGACACGCCTTCCCAGACGGTCACCGCCAGCGGGACCACCAGGCAGCTCAAGGCCAGCAGCAGCGCGCAGCCCAGCACGCAACGCCGTCTGCGACGTGCCAGCCGTTTGCCGCGTGACAGCCCAGCCATATCCTGATCCCATAAATGCGGTTGGTGACGATTGGCCCAAGTGTACGCCCCGACGTGGTTCCTGCCATGGTGGCAGGTGGTTTCGTGCGGGCCGTTTCGGAGCCGAGGCGGGACGCAACCGCGGCTGGTTTCGTCTAAGATGGATCGGGCGGGGCCGCACGTCGCATGGGCTTCCAGCCCGTGTCTCTCGTCGGCTGGTTTCGTCTAAGGTGGAACGGGCGGGGCCGTACGTAGCATGGGCTTCCAGCCCGTGTCTCTTGTCGGCTGGTTTCGTCTAAGATGGAACGGGCGGGGCCGTACGTAGCATGGGCTTCCAGCCCGTGTCTCTCGTCGGCTGGTTTCGTCTAAGACGGATCGGGCGGGGCCGCGGCAGGCCGTGCGGGGTCATCGATTGGGCAGCTCATGAACAACGTGTCCGACTTCGACGACGACTCGGACCACACGATGCGTCCGCGCGACGAGACGGCCGATCTGGACAGCGCGCCGGCGCCGCGCGTGCCGAGTGCCGCGCCGCAACGGATCGACCGCTACCGCGTCGAACGCTCGTTGGGGGCAGGCGGCTTTGGCTGTGTCTACCTGGCTCGCGACGAGCAACTGGACCGGTGGGTCGCGGTCAAGGTGCCGCAGGGCGCTCGGCAGATCTCCGCCGCGGAAGCCGATCGCTACTTGCAGGAAGCGCGGACGCTGGCCAGCCTGGACCACCCGAACATCGTGCCGGTGTACGACGTCGGGCGGAACGCGGAATTCCCCTGCTACCTGGTGTCGAAGTACATCGAGGGCCACAACCTGGCTCAGCGGCTGGAGCAGCGGCGGCTGACCTGGCAGGAGGCGGCGGAAATCGTGGCCACGGTGGCCGAGGCCTTGCAGCATGCGCACCAGCGAGGTCTGTTTCACCGCGACATCAAGCCGGCCAACATCCTGCTCGATTCGGTGGGCAAGCCGTACCTGGCCGACTTTGGCCTGGCGCTCAAGGAGGAAGAACTGGGCACCGGTCCCCGCTTTATTGGCAGCCCGTTTTATATGAGCCCGGAGCAGGCGCGGGGCGAGGGCCACCTGGTGGACGGGCGGACGGACATCTTCAGTCTCGGCATCGTGCTCTACGAAATGCTCACCGGGCATCGGCCATTCCGGGGCGACACGCCGCAGGACGTGCTGTTGCAGGTCCAGTCCCTGGAAGCCCGCCCGCCCCGGCAACTGGACGAACGCATCCCGAAGGAGCTGGAGCGGATCTGCCTGAAGGCGATCGCCAAACGTGCCTCGGACCGCTACACGACGGCCCGCGACCTGGCGGACGACTTGCGCTGGCTGCTGGAAAGCTCCGCCGCCCGCGACAACCAGCGAAGCGGTGATTCCGGGCGTGCGGCCAGCGGCCCCCAGGGCCCGAAGGTGGTGCCCAAGGGCCTGCGGTCGTTCGACGCGGACGACAGCGATTTCTTCCTGGAGCTGCTGCCGGGCCCCCGCGACCGGGAAGGGCTGCCCGAAACGATCCGCTTCTGGAAGAACCGGATCGAACAGCGGGATCCGGAGAGCACGTTTCGCGTCGGGCTGATTTACGGGCCGTCGGGCTGCGGCAAGTCGTCGCTGGTCAAGGCGGGTCTGCTGCCTCGACTGAGTCCGAACGTGGTGACGGTGTACGTGGAGGCGACGTCCGAGGACACGCTGGACCGGCTGCGGCGCAGCCTGGGCAAGGGGCGTCCGGAGCTGCCGGCCGACTGGTCGCTGAAGGACCAACTGGCCGCTTTCCGCCGCGGGCGGTTCCTGCAGCCGGGCGACAAGCTGCTGCTGGTCATCGACCAGTTCGAACAGTACCTGCACACGCGGACGCGGGGCGGAGACGACGAGCTGGTCGAGGCGTTGCGGCAATGCGATGGCGAGCACGTGCAGTGCGTGCTGCTGGTCCGCGACGACTTCTGGATGGCCGTTTCGGAGTTCATGCGGGAGCTGGAGATCCGCCTGGTCGAAGGCCGCAATTCGGCGCCGCTGGGGCTGTTCGACCCGCTGCATGCCCGCAAGGTGCTGGCGGAGTTCGGCCGGGCGTTCGGCCGGCTGCCCGGAAACCTGCGCGAGCTGGACGGCGAGCAGGAGTTGTTTCTGGACGAGGCGGTGGCCGGGCTGTGCGAGTCGGGACGGATCATCCCGGTGCGGCTGTCGCTGTTCGCGGAAATGATCAAGGGGCGGCCCTGGACCGGCGAGACGCTCAGCCAGCTCGGCGGCATGGAGGGCGTGGGGGCTTCGTTTCTGGAGGAATCGTTCGGCGCCACGACCGCGCCGCCGCAGCACCGCCGGCACCAGAAAGCGGCCCGCGAAGTGCTTGCCGCCTTGCTGCCCGAACGCGGCTCCCAGATCACCGGCCACCTGCGGTCCTACGGCGAACTGCTGGAGGCCTCGGGCTACGCCAACCGGCCGGAGGAGTTCGAGGAGTTGCTGCGGATCCTGGACGACGAAGTCCGCCTGATCACGCCGGTCGACCGGGAAGCCGGCGCCGGCGACGACGCGGAGGTGGCCGAGGAGGACTCGACTGAGCACACGCGGCGGACCATCGTCCATTTGAAGGAGACCAAACGCAGTCTGCGGCAACGGGCACCGGCCCGCTACTACAAGCTGACCCACGACTACCTGGTGCCGTCGCTGCGGCAGTGGCTGGCGCACAAGCTGCGCGAGTCGCGGGCCGGGCGAGCGCAACTGCGGCTCTCGGACCTGAATGCCGTCTGGTCCCGCACACCCGACAATCGCCTGCTGCCCGGCTGGTGGGACGCGATCACGATCTGGCTGTTCACGGACCGCAGGCATTGGAGCGGTCCGCAGCAGCGAATGATGCGGCAGGCGATGCGCTACTACCGCACGCGGTGGCTGGCCCTGGCCGCGCTGCTGACGTTGCTGGTTCTGACCGGAGTGCGGTTTCGCCGCGAGATCCTGCAGATCCAGCAGGACAGCCAGCAGCAACAGGCCCAGGCCCTGGTGGACGCCCTGCTGTTCGCGCCGCCCAATGCCGTGGCGTCCGCCGTCACGAACCTGGTGCCGTTGAAACAGTACGCCTTGCCGCTGTTGCAGGTCCGCTTTCACGACAGCACGGCCGACAACGCCTCGCGGCTGAGGGCCGCCTTTGGACTGGCTGGTTGCGGCGAAGTGGAAACAGCGTTTCTGCTGGAACAACTGGCCACTTGCCAGGACGACGACGTCAAGAACTTCGCGGCCGCCTTGCGCCGCGAGCCGCGGGCGGTCGCGGAATTGGGGCGGCGGGGCGGGCTGGAAACCGACGCACTGACTCGCTGCCGCATCGCCGCCATCCTGTTGGAACACGGCGACGCGGAACTGGCCGCGCAGGTGCTGGCATTCGCCCCCGATCCGCACCTCCGCGGGATGTTGATCCATGGCTTGCTGAACTGGTGCCACGACCTGGATCGGCTGCCGACCGTGCTGCGGCAGAATGAGGATCCCGCGCTGCGCAGCGGCATCTGCCTGGCGATTGGCACGGCCGAGCCCGATCGGATGTATTCCCAGTCCGCGATGCGGCTGTTGAAGGAACTGGCCGAACTGTATCGGAACGACCCGAGGGCGGCGGTCCACAGCGCGGCGGGACAGGCGCTGCGAGCGCATCGGCAAAGCCCCGCCGCCAGGATGCTCGAAGAAGATGGGCAGCCGATCCCGCCGCCACTGCCTGGGCCACCGTTGCCCATGTCGCTGGACGAGTGGCTGCGGAGCAGCGCGCCGGCGGGCGTCGAGCGGTCGGCCAGCAACGCGTCGGCCGCCGAACGCGAACGGTACGACGCCTACGTCCGGGATTTTTACGCCCAGGTCTCCCCCACGCTGCCGGCCGCCGACCGCCAGTGGTTTATCGAACGCTATGGGATCACCCTGCTGCGGATTCCGCCCGCCTCCGGATCGCCATCGCCGCCGCGGGGCATCTACCTGTCGGACAGCGAAGTGCCGCGCGACCTGTTCTTGCGGTTTATCCACGATCCGCACTATCCGGCGGCTGAAAAACCGGCGGGCTGGGAACCGCTGGAAAGTGGCCAGATCGACGTGCCGGTGCAAAGCGTCAGTTGGCTCGACGCGGCCCTGTTCTGCAACTGGCTCAGCCGCCGCACGGGACGCAAACCGTGCTACGTCCGCACCACGGACGACGCTCCCCCTGCCGACGATTCGGCGACGCGGGATCGGCTGCCGGCCGGCTGGCAGCTCGACCCCGCCGCCAATGGCTATCGACTGCCGAACGAAGCCGAGTGGCAACATGCCTGCCGGGCGGGGACCGTGTCGGACTATTGCTACGGCAACGACCGGCAGCACCTGTCGTTGTATGCGGCCCATGCCGGAAACGCCCGGCAACCCAAGCCGATCGCCCTTCGCCTGCCGAACGATTTTGGCTGCTTCGACATGCACGGCAACCTCTGGGAATGGTGTCAGGAAGGCGACGTGCTCCGCGGCGGGTCCTACGATCTGCCAGCGGAAGAACTGGGCTGGTCGGCCCGCCTGCCGTCCGCTCCCGAAGCCCGCAACACCACCTGCGGCTTCCGCCTGGCTCTCGATCGGCCCTAGCTTGCATCGCTCGGAGCCCGCCGTTAGGCTGCCGAGAGAACACTTGTGCGTTTCCAGTTTCTCCCGCGTTTCCAATTTCTTCAGATCGCCGAGGAGCAGCCATGAACGTGGCACCGATTCCGGCCGGCTTTCATACCGTAACGCCCTACCTGGTCGTGGCCGATGTCCGCCGGCTGCTGGAGTTTCTGCAGGCGGCTTTCGGCGCGGAACTGCTCGACTGCGTCGACGGGCCCGAGGACCGCATCATGCACGCGCAGGTGCGGATCGGCGATTCGATGGTGATGATCGGCGGAGCGAACGAACATTTCCCGCCCCTGGTCTCGGCCCTTTACCTGTACGTTCCCGACACCGACGCGTTGTACGAACGGGCGATGCGCGCCGGGGCCGAGTCGCTGATGGAGCCGGCCGACCAGTTTTACGGCGACCGCAACGCGGGTGTGAAAGATCCCAGCGGCAACATGTGGTGGATCGCCACACATATCGAAGACGTTCCGTCCGACGAAATCGCTCGGCGAGCGCAGGCGCGGTCGTAGCATCCGCCGTGGGTGGAGCGATTGGTTGGTGGAGCGATTGTCCCCAATCGCTCTTTGTTGGTGGAGCGATTGTCCCCAATCGCTCTTTGTTGGTGGAGCGATTGTCCCCAATCGCTCTTGGTTGGTGGAGCGATTGTCCCCAATCGCTCTTGGTTGGTGGAGCGATTGTCCCCAATCGCTCTTGGTTGGTGGAGCGATTGTCCCCAATCGCT
>JAGFJK010000271.1 GCA_024102795.1 Pirellulaceae bacterium | reverse complement strand
CAGGGGGACAGGCGCGGGGGGCAGGTGTGTTGCGGGTGGCGGGACATGCGGCGGCGCGAACACGGGATGCGATTCCCAGCGGTTCGGCCCGGTCTGGAATTCTTGCCGGCCAATCGGCTGGGGGGCAATCGCCGCATACGGCACGCCGCCGACGAGGTAGGGGAACCAGGGGGTAAACTGTCTGTTGAAATCGCCGCGGTGCCCTGGCAACCAGCCTCCGTGGTAGTAGATGATGCCGCTGCCGGACGGCGGCAAACCGGCCGAAGCCTTCAGCCACTCGATGGTATCAATCTGCATGCCGATGGCGGCCAGGCGCCGAATCTCGTGCTGGGCGGCCGCGTCGGCTCCGGCTTGCAAGCCGTCGTAGGGCCTGGGGTCGACGGGTTCCTGAGCCACCGCGCTGCTCGCCACGACCGGGGCGCAGACCAGCAGGATACCCCAGCGGATCGCCACTGACCGCAAGTCGCTCCGTGGCCGCTTCATCGGCGTACGCTCCGGGTCATGGTTCAGGGGGCCGGCACCTGCAGCCGCTCAGCCAGCTTGAGCAACTGCTTCCAGTTCTCGTCATCCAGTGAAATGCCGCTTTGCCGCCGCTGATGGACCAGGCGGCGTTCTGGATCGCCCGGCAGCAGAATCTCACCCACGCCTTCCGCTCGCGGACAGCTCCGCACAAAGTCGACCAGTTGCCGCACTTCGTCCGCGAAATGCGCCCGGCCTCCGAAATGTTCGGGATCGACCACCATCATGAAGACGCAGTTTCCCTTGGGTGTCCGCGGTGTCTCGCGGGCACACAGGCCGCCGGAAACGGCTCCGGAAAAAATGTCGATCATCAGCGCCAGCCCGAACCCCTTGTAGGCCTGGTCACCGCCCATGGGCAGAATGGTGCCCGGCGGGTCGCCGTACAGCGTGTTGGGGTCGGTCGTGGGGCGGCCCTGGTTGTCCAGCAGCCAGCCTTCGGGACAGGGCTGACCGGCAATTTTCTTCACCCGCACCTTGCCCTCGGCGGTCGCGCTGGTGCTGAAGTCCAACACCAGGTGGCCGCTGTCGCAAGGCACGCCCATGGCGATGGGGTTCGTCCCCAGGCGAGGCGCGATGCCGCCGGGCGGAGCAACTCGGCGAGCCGCTCCGTGCGTGTTCACCATCAGCAGGGACACCAGTCCGGCATCCGCCGCCAACTCACAGTATTCGCCCAGCCGGCCCACGTGGCTGCTGTGTTTCAGCGTGCCGATGGCGGACCCAACGGCTTGAGCCTTTTGAATCAGTCGTTCGACCAGCCGCCCCATCTGAATGCGGCCGAAGCCCCAGTGGGCATCACAGACCAGGTGCGACGGGGACTCGGCCAGCGTTTCCAGCTCGGCGCCCGCCACGGCCTCGCCCAGCTCCAGCGCCTCCAAGTAAAACGGCAGCCGCATCACACCGTGCGAATCGTAGCCGCGCAGGTTGGCGTCCACCAGGCTGGGGCCGATCACTTCCGCCTCGTCCGCCGGCACGCCCCCGGCCGCGAGTAACCGGGTCGCGAATCGTTCCAGATCAGCTACTGCAATCGTAGGCACGGCGGCACAATCTCCAGGTAGGTGTTGATCAGGGTCCGGTCGCGGGTGGCTCAGTGCCGAATTGCCGCAGGGCCTCGAACACGACGACCGCCACGGCACTCGCCAGGTTCAAGCTGCGGACCGGCGAGCGAATCGGAATCCTCAACGATTGGTCGGCGTGCTGGTCGAGCAAGCTGGTCGGCAATCCCTGCGTCTCGCTGCCGAACACCAGCACGTCGCCCGGTGCGAAACGGACCTCGGTATACTCCCGCCGACCGCTTTTGGAAAGATACCAGAATCGGCGGCCCGCCAGGCGCTGGCACAGCGATTCCCAGTGGTCCACCACGTCGCAGTCCACATGCTGCCAATAGTCCAGGCCCGCCCGCCGCAGATGCTTCTGGTCCAGCCGGAAACCCAGCGGCCGGACCAGCCACAAGTGGGCGCCCGCCGCCAGGCAGCTTCGGCCCACATTCCCGGTGTTCTGCGGGATTTCGGGCTGGTACAACACAACGTGCAACACAGGCTCGGCGCTCACACGTTGCTGGATATCAGTTGCTCAGCCGATCGTCAAGCCGGTGCGCCGGAGGGACACGGCCGCCCGGTGCGTCGTGGACGGGCCGGGTACGACCGGTCTGAGACCCGCCTGGTTCCTGACAGTTCCCAGGCCGGCGGCGGTGGATTCCTGGCCTGCCGGGACATTGGGTACAGACGCTGTGCTTGACTGGCTGGAGGCGGTTGGCCCCCTCGAGACATGGCGGAGGGAGCGCTTGGAGGGTAGGCGGCGATTGCAAATTGCAAATTGCAAATTGCAAATTGACGAGACTGACGACTGACGACTGACAACTGACGACTGACAAACCCGAGGCCCAACCATGAACCCGACTGACCGCCTGGACCGCTACACCGCGGCGCTGAGGTTCGCCGAGCGGCAAGTTGCCCGGTTGATCGAAAAGCATCCGGACTTTTTCCCGATCTACACGGTCCAAGGTCGCTGGCATCACGCGGGCCAGTTGTGGACCGATTGGACGGGCGGCTTCCTGGCCGGCATGATGTGGCAGTTTCATCGCCGGACGGGGGATGCGTGCTGGCGCGAACGGGCCGAGCACTACTCGCGCTTGCTGGAGCATCGCCAGCACGACCGCAATGTCCACGACCTGGGCTTCATTTTTCTGAATACCTATCGGCCCTGGTACCAGTTGACGGGCGACCCGCGGTTGCACGCCGTGTTGATTCAGGCCGGCCGGACGCTGGCAATGCGTTTTCAGGAGCGGGGCCAGTATCTGTGCAGCTTCATCGGGCCGGAGTCGCTGTTTATCGACATCATGATGAACGTGCCGCTGATTTTATATGCGGCCAACGAAACGGGCGACGAGGAACTGCGGCGAGTTGCGGTGGCCCATTGCCGCACGACGCGCGAGCGGATCGTGCGGCCGGACGGATCGACGGCCCACGAGGGAATCTTCGACACCGGGACGGGCGAGTTTCTCAGGGAATCCACGCACCAGGGTCTGTCCGCTCACAGCGCCTGGGCCCGCGGCCTGGCCTGGTCCCTGTACGGGTACAGCCAGGTGTACGAACTGAGCGGCCTGGAGGAGTTCCGCGAGGTAGCGGAGCGGAACGCGGGCTACTGGCTGAGCCATCTGCCGGAGGACGGCGTGCCGTACTGGGACTTTGACGCGGACCTGACTCAGCCGCCGCCCTATGGCGCCCAAAAGGAGTCGTCTGCCGGGGCGATCGCGGCCAGCGGGCTGCTGCACCTGGCTCAGCAGACGCCCTCGCCCGAACAGGCCGAAGTGTACCGCGGCGCGGCGCTGCGGACGCTGGACGCCCTGGTCTCACCGGACTACCTGGCCGACTCGACGCCCGATTGGGAGGGGATCCTGAAACACGGCGTCTACCATACCGAAAAGCAGTTGGGTGTGGACGAATCGGTCATGTGGGGCGAGTTCTTTCTGGTCGAGGCGCTGACCAGGGCCGTGACATTGCCCGGCGGAATGCGGTAGGCGAGAATAAAGTCGGCAAGTATCAAGACCAGCGGGCAGGTGGTGGAACGGCGCGAGGAGGCCAGCAGTGGAAATTGAGCGTAACCCGACGCGGGCGGTGCGGATTGGCACGTGTACGATCGGCGACGGACATCCGATCGCCGTCCAGAGCATGACGGCCACGCACACGCAGGACATCGACGCCACGGTGGCCCTGGTCCACGATCTGGAGCGGGCGGGGGCCGACGTCGTGCGAATCGCGGTGGACAGCACCAAGGACGCCGACGCCCTGGCGGAAATCCGCCGCCAGACCAGCGCCAACCTGGCGGTCGACCTGCAGGAGAACTACCGGTTGGCCGAGCGCGTCGCGCCGCACGTGGACAAGGTCCGCTACAATCCGGGACACTTGTACCACCACGAGCGCGAGAAGCCCTGGCAGGACAAGGTGCGTTACCTGGCTGCCGTGGCCCGCGATCACGACTGCGCGATGCGAGTGGGAGTGAACTGCGGGAGCGTCGACCCGGCGAAGCGCGAAAAGTACGACCCGGCCGATTCGATCACGCCCATGATCGAAAGCGCGCTGGAGCACTGCGAACTGCTTGACGACCTGGGCTTCCAACGCTACTGCGTGTCGCTGAAGGATTCGGATCCATGGAAGGTGATCGAGGTGAATCGGCGTTTCGCCGCCGCGCGGCCGGACGTGCCGCTGCATCTGGGAGTGACCGAGGCCGGGATCCCGCCCGACGGGATCATCAAGACCCGGATCGCCTTTGAGCAACTGGTCAGCCGCGGCATCGGCGATACGATCCGCGTCTCGCTGACCGTGCCCAACGCCCGCAAGCGGGAGGAGATTCAGGCCGGCCGGCAGATCCTGGCCGACATCGCCGCCGGCCGCGTGAGGTCCGTGGTCGACTACGGGCTGCAGACGCTGAACATCATTGCCTGCCCGAGCTGTTCGCGGGTGGAGAACGAGGCGTTCATTGAACTGGCCGAGCAGGTCAAGGAGATGACCCGCTATGCCGCCGACCACGCGCTGACGATCGCCGTGATGGGCTGCCGAGTGAACGGGCCGGGGGAAACGGACGATGCCGACCTGGGGCTCTGGTGCGGTCCGACGCACGTGAATCTGAAACGCGGCGGGGAGGCGTTGGGCGCCTTCCCCTACGACCAGATCCTGACCAGGCTCAAGGCCGAACTGGACGCCCTGATCGCCGCTCGCGGTAATCCGCAGCCCACCACCTGAGACCAGGCGTTGGTACAATGCGGGTATTCCCGAGTCGATTGATGGGTGAGCTGTCTGAACGAAGGTAGAGGCTGGCATGTCGCGGTCGGTCGAGGTAACGACAGCCGAACAACTGGCAGCTCTGCCGGACGACGGCCAACGCTATGAGTTGGTGGAAGGAGTCTTGCGGATGATGCCGCCGGCCGGAGGGCGCCATGGACGGATTGCGGGCAAGCTGTATCGCCGGATCGCCATTCATGTGGAACAACACCGGCTGGGAGAGACCTATGCGGCCGAGACGGGCTTTCTGCTGCGGCGGAACCCGGACACGGTGCGTGCTCCGGATGCGGCGTTTGTTTCCAGCGCTCGCCTGGGAGCGTACGCCGATTATCCGGGCTACTTGCCACTGGCGCCGGATCTGGTGGCTGAGGTGCTCTCGCCGAGTGATCGGCGCTCGGATGCCGACGACAAGGCTCGCGACTGGCTGGCGGCCGGGGTGCGCGTGGTGCTGGTCGTCGATCCGCAGCGCGCTTCGATCACAGTCCATCGGCCAGGCATCGCGGCGAGCGTGCTGGTGGACGGGCTGCTCGACCTGCGGGACGTGATCCCGAATTTTCAGCTCGACGTGGCGGAAATTTTCACTTGAAATGAGGAATACCCGCATGTTCAAGACGCATCGCGGAATCTGGCTGCCCATTCTTGTGGGCGCCGTGTTGCTGGCCGCGGGCTTCTGGTTCAAACAGTCGCCGACCAGCGCGCAGCAGCCAGCCGGCGGCCAGCAACCGATGATTTGGCAACAGGTGAAGCACGCGGGCGGGCCGGAGCGAACCTGGTTGTATCGCGCGCCGGTTCCCGGCGGCTGGCTGGTGATGGTTCAGCGACACGAACAGGATACGGCCACTCTAACTCAAGGGGTCGGCCGGGGCTTGGGAGTGGGTTCCGGACTGACGTTCGTACCCGACCCCGAACACGCCTGGAAATAGACGCTCGATCTGCACCGCACATTGCCCTCCTTGCCTCGTTTGCCAAATCGACCCCAGAGGTCAATAGCGCTGATTGATGCTGACGGGTGGCCGGCCTTCTGCTAGAATCCCCCGCCAGGAGGTCCCGGCAGGGACCAGACGGCTGCCAGGCCTGGGGCCTGGCCGAAACTCAATCGACCGCGGGCGGATCGCGTGCGTCAGGTGCCGAACAAGGGAGGGTTCGTCGTGCTGGGAGCGTTGGCCCTGGCTGCCGCCGGCTGCGCGCTGCACCGCAATCCGGCGCCGACGGGTGACGCCGGCGAGATCGTTCGCGACCAGTTGGTGATCCACAGCGACTTCAACCTGCCACGGCACCATCGGCTGCTGGAGGAGCTGACCGCCCAACGGGGCGACATCACTCGCCTGCTGGCCCTGCCCGTGTCGGACGAACCGATTCATGTGTATCTGTTCGAGTCGCCGCTGGTCTACGAGTCATTCATCCAGAAGCGGTTCCCGCAGCTTCCCAAGCGGCGAGCGTTTTTTGTGGAAACGGATACTTCGCTCTCGGTCTACGCGCATTGGGGCGACCGGATGGCGGAAGACCTGCGGCACGAGGTGGCTCACGGCTACCTGCACGCGGTAGTCCCGAACCTGCCGTTGTGGCTGGACGAGGGGCTGGCGGAATATTTCGAGGTGCCGCGAGGTTGGCGAGGGTTGAACCAGCCGCATGTCGAGATGCTGGTGGACGAGCTGCGGCGTGGGCAGTGGACACCGGACCTGGCGCGGTTGGAGCAGTTTCAATCCGCGGCCGACATGACTCAGCGGGACTATGCCGAGAGCTGGGCCTGGACTCACATGTTGCTGGAAACGACCACACCCCGCCGGGAGCTGCTGACCAACTATCTGGCTCGGCTGCGCACCGAGGGCTCGGCGCCGCCCATGTCACACGTGGTCGGAGCGACCGAAGCGTCGCTCGGACAATCGCTCACCGCCCACCTGATGGTACTCAGCAGCCGTGCCCCGCGCGGTTTACCCGAATAGGCCGACCAGCAAACTCATGGCTTTGCGGCAACTTCAGCGGGCGTCGCGCGATCCCCCCGACTTCGAGATCGTGCAGGTTTTGAGTTTTTTTTGGGTATGGAACTTGGGATGATGAACCAATGGTCATCTCGACTTCGCCGAGCCCCCCCTCACAATACTTCTGGCCCCCTCCCCGCTTCGGGGAAGGCTGGGGAGAGGCCTGCGGGACTATGAAGCAAAGCAAGGCGCTCAATTCGCACATGGCAACTTGCGGGACGCGGCTTTCGGACGAGTCGAACATCAAATTAGGATCTGAATTCATGAGTGCGACAGGTGTTGGCTCATTCCATCGGGTGCCAACGACGTCAAGACAAGATGCACAAGAGCCCCTCCCCAGCCCTCCCCGGAAGCCGGGGAGGGGGCCAGAGGGATATCAAGGGGGGCGCTTGCCGACGCGGAGACCATCCACGTTTTCCGTCGGTCAAAACGCCGAATCCCTTCAGCAAAGCAACTTATAAGCTGCACGATCTCGAAGCCGGGGAGGGAGCCAGAGGGATATCGAGGGGGAGCGCTCGCCGACGCGGATGCCGTCAAAGTTTCCCTAGATCATGACGCCAAATCCGCTCGGCAAAACAACTTCAAAGCTGCACGATCTCGAAGCGAGGAGGGAGCCGCAAGTGATTTGAGGAGATTGCCAGAATCGGCAGGAATCCCAATCGACCAATCGACCAAAATGTCCCGACTCGCACTAATGATCTTCTGAGAAGCTGCGCGAACTCTGCGGTGGGAGGAGCATGCTCGCTATTGATTGCAAATTGCAAATTGCAAACTGACAATAGACAACTGATAACTGACAACTGACAACTCCCCCACTCCGCCATGCAACTCGTGCTGCTAGAAACTCGTCTGGGCTTGCGCAATTCCGCCACGCGGATTCCGTTTCGCTACGGCAGTGCCTGCCTGACGCGCTGCCCGCAAGCGATCCTCGCGGCCACGATCGAAGTCGGCGGTCGAGTGCAAACTGGTTTTTCCGGCGACTGCTTTCCGCCGGGCTGGTTCGACAAGACATCGGGCCGAGGGTTTGCCGCGCAGATCGAGGACATGCTGGCGTCGATCGGCATGGCGGAGCGGATTTGCCGCGAGGAGATGAATCGGCCGACGGCGTTGTTTCCCGCCTGGCTGGCGGCGGGCGAGCGGGTGCAGGCGGAGGCGGCAGCGCGGGGACTGACGCCGCTGCTGGCCAGCTTCGGCCTGAGCATGGTCGAGCGGGCGGTGATCGATGCGTTGGCGCGGCGAGCCGGGGTGTCCTTGTTTCAAGCCTTGCAGGGGAACCTGTTCGGGATCGAGCCGGGCCGGGTGCACCCGGAACTGCAAGCTGTCGAACCGGCTGACTGGCTGCCCAGCGAACCGCGGAGGTGGTTGTATGTCCGCCACACGGTCGGGCTCAGCGATCCGTTGACCGCGGCCGACGTGCCGCCCGGCGAGCGGCTGGAAGATGGCTTTCCGCAGACGCTGGAGGAGTACGTCGGGCAGACCGGAACGCGGTACTTCAAGATCAAGGTCTCGAATCGGCTGGAGCACGACCTGGATCGCCTGCGGGCCATCGCGCGGATCGTGGAGCACGTGCGAGGCTCGGACTATGCCGTGACGCTGGACGGCAACGAGCAGTACCAGGGGGCCAGCGAGTTCGATGAACTGATCGAGGCGATCGAGCGGGACGAGTCGTTGCGGCGGTTGTGGCGCAACACGTTGCTGGTCGAACAGCCTCTGGACCGCCGCATCGCGCTGGACGAAGGGCAGACGAGTGGCATCCGGACATTGTCGGACCGCAAGCCGGTGATCATCGACGAATCGGACGGGACGCTGGACGCCTTTCGCCGCGCGATGGCGCTGGGGTACCGGGGCGTGAGCAGCAAGAACTGCAAGGGACCGCTGAAGAGTCTGTTGAACTTGGGGCTTTGCTGGCGAACCAACCAGCGGCTCGGCGCCGACCGCTACCTGATGACCGGCGAGGACCTGTGCACGGTGGGGATCGTGCCGGTGCAAGCCGACCTCTGCCTGGTGGCGGCCCTGGGACTGGAGCATGTCGAACGGAACGGGCACCATTTCCATCCGGGGTTGAGCTATCTGCCGCCGCACCAGCAAGCGGCCGCGCTGGAAGCGCATCCGGACTTCTACTGCCGGCGACACGGCCGCGTGGCGCCGTGGCTGAACGATGGCAAGTTCCAGATCGGGTCGCTACAATGCGCCGGTTTCGGGTTCGCGGTCGAGCCCGATTTCAGCGGGTTCGAGTCGCCTGCCGAGTGGCAGTTCGCGTCCTTGGGCCTGGGCGAACCGTAGCAGGGCTGGTCCCGCATGATCAAGACGACAGTTGTCGGCAGCTATCCGGTACCGCTCTGGCTGCGAGTGTTCAGCACGGCCGAAAGCCTGCGGGACGCGATCCTGGCCGTGTTGAAGACCCAGGAGCTGGCGGGCATCGACGTGGTGGCCGATGGGGAGCTGTACCGCTGGGACGTGAATCATGCCGAGACGAACGGCATGATCGACTACTTCGTCAAGCCGCTTCAGGGCGTGCAGGCGGAGCTGACGCTGGAACAGCTCGAAATCTGGAAGGCGAAGCCCGGCAACCAGTTTCGCGCCAAGCCGCCGGGAATCGTCGTCGCCGCGCTGGGCGCCGGGCGGCTGCGACTGAAGTCCGACTATGCCATGTACCGCGACTTGACGCGGCTGCCCAAGAAGTTCACCGTCACCAGCCCGTACATGCTGGCCAAGACGCTGGCGGACGAGTTTTATGGCGACCTGTCGGCCTGTACGCTCGCCTTGGCCGACGTGCTGCGCGAGCAGATTCGCGGGATCGACGCCGACGTGATCCAGGTGGACGAAGCCAACGTGACGGGGCATCCCAGCGACGGTCCGTTGGCGGCGGCCGCCATCAATCGCGTGCTGGAGGGAGTGCGGAACGAGAAGGCCGTTCACTTATGTTACGGCAACTACGGCGGCCAAACGATCCAGCGGGGCACGTACGAGAAGTTGATCGCGTTCCTCAACCTGCTGGAGGCGGACCACGTCGTGCTGGAAATGGCTCGCCGGCCCCAGCAGGAACTGCCGATGCTCCGCGACGTGAAGCCGTCCCTGGGGCTGGGGATCGGCGTGATCGACATCAAGGACAACGAGGTGGAAACGCCCGAATTGGTGGCCGGGCGGATCGAGCGGGCGGCTCGTGAACTGGGCGAGGAGCGGATCCGTTACGTGCATCCGGACTGCGGCTTCTGGATGCTGCCCCGCAGCGTGGCGGACGCCAAGATGCGGGCCCTGGTCGCCGGCCGCGATCTGTTCCTGGGAAGCCACCCATAGGTCAGTCGAGCAACTATCCCCAATCGCCCATCATGGAGGAGCGATTGTCCCCAATCGCTTTTTACGGAGGCGAGCGGGGAGCGTCAGCTCCCTGTTTCTCTGCTCGGTGGAGCGATTGTCCCCAATCGCTCGTCCGGCGCGTCGCCGGACCGCGCAATCGGGCCGTTGGCCCGCAGAACCCGATTGAGGACAATCGGGCTACAAAGTTGGTGGAGCGACTGTCCTCAATCGCTCACTCGCCCCCGGACAACCGAAAACGTTCCAGCAGCTTCCGCACCTCGTCGGCCCGGTCCAGCTCGCCGCGGCCCGTGTACACCTCGATCAGCCAGATGTGGATCTGGATCAGCGTGGGGTCGAGTTCCAGGGCCCGCTCGGCCGCCTTGATCGCCTGGTCCGTCTGTCCGAGTTGTCCCAGCATGTGCGCTCGCCGGCCGTGCAGCGTGGGCGCGTCGGGCAGCAGCTCCAGTAACCGCTCGACATATTCCAGGGCCGACCTGGTGTCTTGCAGTGAGTGGTGGTGCAGCAGCATCAGCAGCAGAGCTTGTTCGTCCTTCGGGTTGTAACGCAGGGCTTCCTGCCAGCAGATCTCGGCCTCCTGGTAGCGCTTTTGCATGCGGCAGGCGGTGCCCAGCGCGTTGAGTGCCGGCGGGTCGTTGCCCAGCAATTGCAGGCCGGCTCCCACGTCGTCCGAGAGCATGCCGCCGCCAAGCAGCAGCCGCTCGATTTCGCGGGCCGTGTCGGCGTCGTCGGACGTCAGTTTGTCGTCCATTGCCAGAGCTCGAGCGCGCTCCACTTCGCGGCGCGGCAGCCGCTGTTCGGCTCCATCGAACACGACCGCCTCCTGGATGGGCACGCGCAGCTCGTCTTCCGGCGCCTCGGCCAGGTCGGGGCGACGCAGAATGCGATGGTCCGTCTGGGCGGTGTGAGGCACGTCGGAGGATTGTTTGCTGGGCATGTGGCAATGCACGCAGGAGTCGTCGGCCGGAGGCTGCTGACGCTCGGCGGGTTCCAGCGCGCAGGCGTCTTCCTGGTGGCACTTCAGACAGGCCTGGCGGTAGAACGTCACTCGCTCCTCCTCGCGCGGAACGCCGTGCGGATCGTGGCACGACGTGCACCCCATCCGCTGGCTGCTTTGCAGGTAGCAGGTGCTGGACCGCATCTGTTCCACCTGGCTGACAGCCCGCGCGTGGCCCTGGGCATCGACGCGGGTTTTGCCGACCAGGACGATCAGCGAATCTTCCAGTCGCTGGCCGGGTCGGAAGTCGAACATCGAGCGGCCGAAGCGGGGAATGACGCTTTCGCCCTGCAGGTGGCACTGGTAGCAGACGGCCTCGCGGCGGTCGAAGTCCAGGTGGGCCGGGTTGACGATTGACGGGTCCCGCCCCGGTTCGCCGCCGCTGGCCCGCTGCCGGCGGACATGTTCTTCACCCGGCCCGTGGCAGCGTTCGCAGCCGATCGACAACTCGGCGAACACGGGCGGTTCGTAGCGGTCGCTCCGCGGCGCTTCGCTGAGCACCCGGCCGGCGTGGCAATACAGGCAGCCGTCACCGACGCGCCGCTGGAAGCGAGGATTGGTCGCCCGGTCGTAGCCCGGCGAGAGGTCCCACCGCGCGCCGGACGTGTACCAGCCGATCGGCGACTGGTACAACGTCCCGTGCCGCTCCAGCAGGTACGAACGCCCCAGTTGCCCGGACCCCAGCACGTAGTTGACCTGTTCGGCCTGGTCGTAGATCCATTCGCCATGCGGGTCGGCGAGCCGCTCGTGATGAAACACTTCATCGCCCCTCCGCTCGACCAGGTACTGGCGCCGCTGGTCGGGCGAAAACGACGGGTGAGCGTAGTCCTCGATCGGTCGTTCGTCGCCGATGCGGGCCAGCGACTGGCCCATCGGGTGCTCGGCATACCGGGACGCGATCTCGGCGTGGCATTCCGCGCAGGCCGCGCTGCCGACATAGCCGCTGGGAGGCGGTTCGGGCAGAGGCAGCGGTTGTGGCGGGGCGTGCGGGTCGGTGGCGACCAGCGACCCACCGCCACGCAGGATGGTTGCCACTCCGATCACCAGCATTGCCAGCAGCAGCAGAACGACGGCGGACGCCACGACGAAAGTGCGGCGGGCGGCAGGGGAACCGGGCCGGAGGGACGGCGGATCCGTGCTGGTCATGCAACTCAACTTTCCAGGGACCGATGGCCACCGAATGCAACTGGCGACAGGATCGGGAAGGGGGTATAGTTCTATGGTACCAGACAATTGCGTTTGCGGTGCGTTTCCGGTCAGCTCCAGCGGCCTTGCGCGTGGTATTCGTGGTGTCCAAGTCCAAGCGTCGACGGGAGCCGAAGTCCCTCCCGGAGCCGGCTGTCTCCCGGCGGCCGTTTCGTCGCCGCCCGCTGCTGGCATTGGGAGCCGGCATTGCCTGTGTGCTGGTTGTGCTGTTCTGCTGGCGTCCTTGGCTGGTGATGGTTTCCCGCCAGCAGGCCGAGACGCATCTGGCGGCGCAGCGCTACCGGCAGGCCGCATCCTGGCTGGAACGGGCCGAGTCGCTCGACGAGCGGCATGCCCACACGCAGTTCCTGCTGGCTCGGCTGCACCGCAAGCTGGGCCAGTCGGAACGGTTCCAGGACCACCTGCTGCGGGCTCGGCAACTGGGGTACGACGCCGAGCGTTGTCGCCGCGAACAGTGGCTGGCCGAAGCCCAGGCCGGGCAGCTTAACGACGCCGCCAGGCACTATGCCCTGCTGCTGGACGACCCTCAGGGGGACGCCGGCGAGATCTGCGAAGCCTACGCCAACGGGCACATGCTGCACGGCAACTTCACGCAGGCGATGCGGATTCTGGAGGGCTGGCATGCGGCCGATCCAGCGGCCGCTCAGCCGCATCACATGCGGGGCTTGATCTGGAACCACCTGGGCGACTACCAGGCGGCCGAAGCTGCCTGGAAGCAGGCGCTGCGGTTGTCGCCAGACCACTCGGCCGCCGCCCTGGCGCTGGCCGAGATGCTGACCAAGCGCAAGCGGCTGCCCGAAGCGCTGCCGCTGTTCGAGCTGGCGCTGGCGGATGAAATGCACTGGCTGGCGGCGGCGATCGGCAAGGCGGAGTGTCTGCGGTTGCAGGGGGACGGCGACGCGGCGCGGGTCTTGCTGCGGGAGGTCCTGCTGCGGGATCCCGAAAACGTCCCCGCCCGCGTGCAACTGGGACAACTGGAACTGGCTGGTGGCGACGCGTCGCGGGCCGAGCAACTGCTGGCGGAAGCATATCGCCGCCAGCCGCGCGACGCCGACGTGCGGTACCAGTTGGCGACCGCCCTGAGCGCGGCGGGCAAGACGGAACAGGCCGCGGAGCATTTCGCGTATGCCGACGAGGCTCGCCGGGCCCTGGAACAGGCCCGCGAGGAGATCATCCGTTTGAATGACGATCCCGACGACGCCGACGCGCGTGCCGAGGTGGGTCGCACGCTGCTCAAGTACGGCCGTTTCCAGGAGGCGCTGATCTGGTTGCGTTCCGCCTTGAACGTCGACACGGGCCACGCGGAGGCCCACCAGGCGCTGGCCGAATACTACGAGCAGATGGCGGAGGTCGCTCCGGACGCCTTGCGGCTGGCCCGGTACCACCGCCAGCAGGCGACGCGCAGCGCGCCCCGTTCGTCGCCCGCCGCTTTACCCGAATCTTCACCCGCTGCGTCACCCGTTCAGGAACCTGCCGATGCGTGCTCCAGCGCGCCGGTTTCGCCATGATCCGACCTGGCCGCTGCTGGCGGTCTGGGGCTGCTGGCACCCGTTGATTTTGGCGGGTGCGGCCGTTGGAATTTTCGCCGCGGGATGTACTGAAAGTCAGCATTCGGACCCGTCTGCAACTGGAGGTGGGTCCGTCGCCGTGCAGATCGAGCTGGCCGATGCGACCGCCGTGAGCGGTTTGGAGTTTACGTATCGCAACGGCCGGGAGGCCGACCGGTATACGATTCTGGAGTCGCTGGGGGGAGGCGTGGGGCTGGTTGACTTTGACGGCGACGGACGGCTGGACGTCTGGCTGACCGGCGGCGGTCGGTTTCCGCCCACGGGACCGCCCGAGGGGTTGCCCAGCGAACTGTTTCGAAACCTCGGCGGGGCCCGCTTCGAACGCATCGGGCACCGGGCGGGCATCGAACGGCCGCGCGGTTACACTCACGGCGTGGCCGCCGCCGATTTCGATCAGGACGGATTCGGCGACGTGCTGATCACCGGGTTTGGCGCGTTGCAATTGTGGCAAAACCAAGGCGACGGAACTTTCCAGGACGTCACGATCGACGCGGGCTTGCAGGATGCCAGTTGGAGCACGGGGGCGGGTTGGGGCGATTTTGATGGCGACGGTCTGCCGGACCTGTATGTGGCCCGGTATGTGGACTGGTCGCCCAATAAGGATCCCCGTTGCCCGCCGCAGTACAGCCGCCGGCGGGAGATCTGTTCGCCCCTGCAGTTCCGGGGATTGGCCGACGGGCCGTTCCTGAGTCGGGGCGATGGCACGTTCCAGGATGCCTCGACGATGTTCGCTCCCGTCGAACCGGGGAAGGGCCTGGGCGTGCTGGTAGCGGATCTGGACCTGGATGGCCGATGCGACATCTACGTGGCCAACGACACGACGCCCAACTTTCTGTTCCTTCGGGACGCTGCCGGCCGCTGGACCGAATCCGCCTGCTCGCAGGGTGTGGCCCTGGATGAAATGGGGGTCGCCACCGGTAGCATGGGAGTGGACGCGGGAGATTTCGACGAGGATGGACGGCCAGACATCGCGGTGGCCAACTACGACAGCGAGTTGTTCGGGATGTATCGGCGGAGCGGTTCGGTGTTCACGCACGCCACGGCGCCGAGCGGGCTGGCGGCCATCGGCACGACGTTCGTCGGCTGGGGCACGGCGTTCACCGACCTCGACCGTGACGGTGACGAGGATCTGGTGATCTCCAACGGGCACGTGCTGTATCACCCGGAGAATTCGACCGACCGCCAGCGGCCGCTGGTGCTGTTGAACCTGGGCGGCAGGTTTCGCGAAGTCGAGTTTCCGGCGAATCACTATCTGGGCCAGCGGCATCATGGCCGGGGGTTGGCCGTGGGCGATCTGAACGACGATGGTACCGCCGACCTGATCGTCTCGCATAACAACGAGCCCGTGCGGCTGCTGTTGAACCGGACGCCGTCCAGTTCGCAGTGGGTGCTGTTGCGACTGATAGGCCGCCATGCCAATCGAGACGCGATCGGGGCGCGGGTCGAATGGACATGCCAGGGCCATCCTCGCATGCGTCTGGTGAAAGGCAGTTGGAGCTACCTGTCGCAGGGAGACCGCCGCCTGCTGCTGGCCCTGGCTCCCGCAGGACAGGCCACGGTCAAGGTTCACTGGCCAAGCGGCGTGGTACAGGTGTGCGACCTGGCACAAGCCAACACAGTGGTCACGGTGGTTGAAGCGACAGGACCGTAAAGGGGGTGCGGCCGGGGCAGAGATCCCAGGTGCATCCGGCGGGCACGAGTCCCAGGCGACTCAAGTGACCCCAGCGCTGGAGTGCGAGTGGTTTACTTTAGGGGGGATTCGGGCATGCCAAGCCGAATCAGAGACAAAAAATCGCGGTAGATGCTTTACGTCCTGGGCTGAGATTCGCATACTGAGGGGCGGCCGACGCGACGAGTGCATGTCCTGTGTTGCGTCGGGACCAGTGGCCCGACGGATCGAGGCCGGCACAAGCAATCGACAGGGCGATCAGAAGATATCAGCGGTGGGCAGCAGGGAGTTGGCGCATGAGCTCGGTCGTTGCCGGTCCGGGTAGCTCCCGGAGACGATCAGACCGCTCTTCCGCTCGGCGATCCGCCAAACGGCTGGCCATTGCCATCTTGAAGGATTGGAAGCGCGGCCTGCCGTGCGATGCGCGGGCGGCCCTGGACGCTCATCCGCAGGTGGGCCGGTTTCCCAACCTGGCGCTGGAACTGGCTTATGCCGAATACTGCCAGCGCGTGGATCGGGGCGAACAGGTGCAGGCGGAGGCCTTCTGCCAGCGGTTCCCGGAGTGCGAGGCGTCGTTGTGGCGGCAGTTGGCCGTCGAGGAGCTGCTGGGACCGGGGCCGGTGGACGAGGCCGGCGTGGTTTGGCCGGAAGTTGGCTCGGCGCTGGCCGGCTACGTGCTGCTGGACGAGTTGGGACGCGGCACATTCTCGCGGGTCTATCTGGCGGCCGAGGAAGTGTTGGGCCACCGGCTGGTGGCCGTCAAGGTCTGCCTGCACGGGTCGGATGAGGCCGAGACCTTGGGCAAGTTGCGGCACCCGCACATTGTGGAAGTGTATTCGGCGCGGAGCCTGGACGATGGCCCGTTGACGTTGATTTGCATGCCGTACGCTGGCCGGGCGACGCTGGAACTGCTGCGGGCGGCGAGGCGGCGAGGGGAGCGGCCGACAGCCCGCCAGTTGTGCCGGGAACTGGCTCGCCGTGAACATCCGCTGATTGCCCGCCAGTCGGCTCCCACGGCCGGCTGGCTGCGGGGATCGTACACGGACTGCGTGTTGCGGATTGGGGCGGCCGTCGCGCGAGCGGTGGCACGGGCGCATGAACACGGCGTGGCGCATCTGGACCTGAAGCCGTCGAACGTGTTGTTGTCGGCCGACGGCGTGCCTCGGTTGTTGGATTTTAATTTGAGCCGCGACCGGCTGCGGATGTCGACCCGATTGGGCGGCACCTTGCCCTACATGTCGCCCGAACAGCTCACGGCGATGTACGGGGACGAGGCGGCGGCCGACTCGTTGACCGGGGCCTCGGACGTCTATTCGCTGGCCCTGCTGATTCACGAGTTGCTGGCCGGTCAGTTGCCGGGGGGTGAACCGGCTCGCGGTCCTTGGGACCAGCGTGACCTGGGCAGCAGCGACCTGGGCAGCAGCGACCTGGGAGGTGAACGGCCGACGAACCTGGCGAGCGGGCTGGCGGGTGATGGCGATTCGCCAGGCGCTGGAGGCGAGCCGACGGAGGGTGGCGAGCAGCGGTCGTCGGCGGCCGGCGGGAAGTTGTCTCCGGAGCTGTTACAAACGGTCGCCCGCGAGTGGGCTTCGCGGGAGCAGGCCGCGGCGTTGTTGGCTCGACGGCAAGCGATGCCCAGGGAGTTGTCGGCGTCGGCGTTGGGCGTGAGTCGAGGGTGCGCGGCGCTGCTGGCTCGTTGTCTGTCTCCTGAGCCTGTCGATCGGCCGACGATGGTGGAGGTGGCGGAGCGGTTGGAGCGGGAGACGCGGCTGGCAGCACGGCTTGGCCGAAGCGTGCGTCGTCACCGCGGCGTGGCGCTGGCCGCATGTCTGGCTGGCTTTCTGGGGTTGGCAGTTGCGGGTTGGGTGGTCGCTCAGCGGCCGCCCTATGCCGAGCGGCAGCAGGCGCGGGCCAGTGCTTTGTACGCCGCGGGGGACTACTCGGCCGCCGTGGAGTGCCTGGACCGAGCGTTGGCTCATGCTCCCGACTCCCCCGACGCCCTCCTCCTCCGCGGCCGCGCCTACACCCAGCTTCAGGATTACCCCAGCGCCATCCGCGACCTGCAACAGGCAGTGGAGATTAGACCGGATACTTCAACCTACCATTGGCTAGGTTACAGTTGCGCCAAGGCCCATTATCATCTGGATGCAATCGCTTGGTACGATCGTGCGCATTCGCTTCGACATGCGAGTGCAGACTTATTCGTAAATCAAGCTTACAGCTTTTACCTTCTCAACAGGATCGAAGATGCACGCCACTCACTGAATCGGGCCCTTTTGGTCGATGATCGAGATGCAACTGTCTACCACCTACTAGCGCTAGTCGAATTGAAAGCCGCACGAAAGCGTAACGCCGAGCCATTAATCGCTATGGGCTACATTGAGCGAGCTATCGAACTCGCCCCCCCATCAGCGCAATTGTATTACGACAGCGCTAAGATTTACGCGTTCGCGTCCCAGTTCGACGTATCCCAAACGTCTCGAGCTAAACAGTTCATGCGGTTAGCCGCTGCGTCGGGGGTGAGGATAGATATTCTGACTGAACTTCCTCCGTTTCAAGCGCTACTAGACGACGACCTGATGTCGGAATTCCAAGCTCATTCATCTGGCCAAGTAGAACTTCGCGATTTGCTTGTTCCTCCGAGGTAACTCCGGTCGGGTTATTCTCATTTCTTGACATGGAAATGAAATGCAAGCCTCTCAAACCTCCAGTGTCAACCGAACATTGCCGTCGGATACATCCCCGTCTGAATGCCCCAATCCTGTCGATTTTGAACGCTTGATCGCAGAGGTTCGGAATGGGTCTCAGGATGCGGCATGGAATTTAATAGAGCAATACAGTCCAAAAATCTTTCGAGTCGTGCGTCGAAAGCTGCCGGACGTTTTGCGTCAAAAGTTTGACTCACAAGATTTTGTTCAAGCCGCTTGGGCATCTGTGTTCGCACATCGCTCACGTCTAGACCGTTTAGCTTCGCCAGAGGAGTTTATCGCCTTCATGGCGGCAGTTGCGAGCAATAAGGTTGGAGTTGAAGTGCGGCGGCGTCTTGCAAGCAAGAAGTACGACGTTAGACGAGAACGCTCTCTTGCTGATTCCGCTTCAGAGAACTCCGATCTAAAACGTGCTAGCGACCCAACTCCTAGCCAAGTGGCGGTCGCAAGAGAGAGATGGTCGCAAATAATGGCCGAGCAACCTCAGCATTATAGACAGATTATCGAACTTCGATATGCGGGCGTAACATTCCGCGAGATCGCTGAGCAACTTGGATATGATGAAAGCACTGTGCGACGTGCTGTTCGGAAGATTTTCGAGGATCAACAGCTATGACGACTTTCAGGTCTGTTGAGAGTGTTGGTCTGCAGCTAGCTTCGAGAGCCGATTTCGAGGCGCTCGTGAACAACATAATGCACCGTTGGAGGGCTGGCGAACCTGCCGATGCGGAGCACGTGATTCTGGAATTTCCGGGGCTACTAAACTACCGTTCACTGGCAATTGACTTGGCCTACGAAGAGTTTTGCCTCCATCGCGAGGCAGGACGCCAACCCGATCCGCAAGACTTCTGCGCGCGCTTTCCAGACATTGGGCGTTCACTGGAGCAGCAAATCGATTTGCATAATTTGCTGGAGGCCTCTCCAAATCTACTCGACAAATGTGTTGACTCACTATGGCCGAAAGAGGGTGACAGTTTCCTCGGTTTTGTCTTTTGCGAAGAGGTTGGTCGGGGAGCGTTCTCTCGAGTCTACCGCGCACATGAATGCGCACTCGGCAACCGTTCTGTAATCGTCAAATTGTCAAACGCCTTCGGTTCGGACGAAGCCAATATCTTGGGTCGTCTCGATCATCCGAATATCATTCCAGTTTTTTCGGTCGGGCATGATAAGTCGCGGAGGCTTTCCGCGATCTGTATGCCGGACCTCGGCGACGCTACACTTGTTGACTTTCAGAAAGCCCTTCGCGCCGGAAACGAAGTGCTCGCCCTCCAAAAGGTGGGCGACTTCGGGGTCAATGGCTCGGGCCAAACCCTTCGTCGTAGGCTACGGAAACGGATTCTCGAACTCGTCGCCAACTTGGCTCACGCTCTCGACTACGCACACTCCCAGGGAATACTGCACTTAGACATCAAACCTTCCAATGTGCTCTTGACGCGGGACGGTTCGCCACGACTCTTGGACTTCAATCTTTCATACGACGACGGATGCGAGATTCAGAAAAAGGCTGGAGGAACGCTTCCGTACATGTCGCCGGAACAGATTGAGAGCTTCCGAGCTAAGTCTGGAAAGGCGCTGAGTGCTTGCTCCGACGTTTACTCGCTTGGCGTCTTGCTCTTCGAGTTGCTGCTTCAGAGATTGCCGTTCGATCCCGAGAATGGAGATCCTACTGCTCAGGAAACTGCTAGGGTAATGCTCGCCAAGCAAGCTCAAGGTCTTGTACTGACAGGCAGTGAGTTGGAAGAGCTTGGCGATGACGTTGTAGAGGTGTTGAAGCGGTCTCTAGCATTTCATCTCGAAGACCGTTTTCAGACCGCAGGCGATCTATGCACTGCCCTACGCAAGCTAGTCAGTAATACTCCCTTTACGTCGCGTCGGCAGATGCTAGCTTATACTAGTGGCGTGGTGCTTGCTATCGGTGGTTTCGGCGCCTTCGTGGCCGGCGGCGGTCGTGAATTGGCAGGTGTTTCACGGCGTCGTGCCGAGTTATTAATTGAAAAAGGATCTTACCTAGCTGCGATTGATTTGCTTGACAAGCTAGTTCGAGTCGAACCGTCGGCTATCAACATCGCATTATTGGCTTATTCATCTGCGATGGCGAAGGATCATCGAGGCGCCTGCCATTGGTACAACGAGGCGCTGAAGATGGCGCCAACATGCTCACCTTTGTTAAACAACCTTGGCTATTCCTATTTCCGTCAAGGCTTTCGTGAGCAAGCACGCGTTGCACTTGGTGATGCGATTCAATTGAACGCGACTCTTCAACCGGCTCTCCATAACAGAGCGATAGTAGGGTATGCATTAGTTGAGGGGGAAGAAGTTGTGCCGGCTGGTGCCATGGCGGACATCCAGGTCGCCATTTCGCTCGGTGACCCCTCGATGGAGCTATTCAGAGATGCGGCGGTGATCCACGCTAAGGCAGCGGAAGTGGACTCGTATTATGCCGAAATCGCTCGCCATTACGTCCTACTGGCTTTGAGAGCGGGAGTGGATCCAAGAAAGCTAACTCAATGTTCGCGTATTCGGGGTATTGTGTCGCTGATTCAAGAGTCAGAAGTTGTACGCCTTCAACGAAGCTTGATTCCAGAAAGAGCGCGATTGATTATTGCTCCACCGTTCCAACTTAAAGGGTAACGGTGTCTAGTTTGCAAGCCTCGGTTGAGTTGTAACGGTCCGTTGCGTTGGTCGAATCGTTCTTGCAGTTGTTGCGATTTGCAACGAGGATGCAGTTAGCGACTCGGTCAGCGACTCTCTTAACGACAGCCTCTGCAGTCAAGTTCTCCCCAGTGACGGCTTGCTCTTGCCGCAGAAGTCGACCGAGCGCGGTTTGTCCCGAACCACGCTGAAATTCTCTGCGTACGATACGCTCAAGTGGCGGCATCGCTCTGGCCCGGAATTCGAGTTGTGAATCGACACTATTGGAATGTGCTAACGCTAGTAACGTATCAATCATGGGTGCTAGAACCTCTCTTGCCCTGAAGGTGCGAACGGCAACTAAGGTTACAAGTTAGATCAAGTGATGTGAACGAAGTACTCCCGAATATTTGATAGGAGTCCGGCGGAATCACGAGCCTGCAAACTAACAAGTCCGTCTTGGGTCAAAACCACCGTGTAAAAAAATGACCCATCTTGCTGGACTGTAGCTGTAGCCTCGAATAGGCCTGTGAATAGCACTTCGGTCGCCCCAGGGTTCTCGTCGTGTACTGTACCCTCAAAGGACCAAACCGTTGGACCTTCAACCGCCACGAAGTCGACGATCTGGGGCGGGTCGTTGACGGGGTTGACGGTGACGTTGATGGGAGTGGCGACGGTCAGGCCGTGTTCGTCGGTCGCCTGGACGGTCAGTTGGGCCGTGCCGAAGGCGTTCGCCGCGTAGCTCAGCGTTAACACGCCCGTTTCGGGATCGATCGTCACCGAACTGAACAGGCCCGAGTTCGAGTTCTGCGTTACCGCCAGCAACAGGTTCTCGTCCGCCGTCTCCACATCCTCGAACACTTTAAACAGGCTGATCGTGGTTGATTCCGAATCCTCGTCCACGGCCACCGGCGCGACGACCGTGGCCGTGGGCGGCGACAGCAAGGTCCAGACCGATGTGACCGGCCCTTGCAACCAGTTGCCGGCCAGATCGCGCACGTACGAAGCCGTCGTCTCGTACACCCCTACGTGCAGATCCTGCTCCCCGATCTCCGCCACCACCTGGCTGGTTCCGCTGAGACTCACGGTGCTCAGCCCCACCACGGTCTCCACCGAGTCGGTCAGCAGCACGCTCAGCGGCGACACGCTGGCCGGGTCCAGCGCCTCGTGGTAGGTCACGGTCAGGCTGGCCGGCGAGCTGGTCAGTTGACTGTCAGAACCTGGTCCGATCTGCAAAGGGGCCGGCGCCACGCGATCCAGCGTGAACTGAAACGTCTGCCAGCTACTCGCCACCGTCCCGCCCGCCTGCTGGCCCACGGTCCGGTACTTCAGCGCCAGCGGACCTTCCCAGCCGTTCAGCACCGCGTCCACGGCCAAGGGATCGTACAGGAACACGGCCCCCGGCTGTGATACGCTCAACGAACCCTCCGCCTGGCCGTCGCCGTTGTGGTCGAACTGCACGACGACCTGGCTCAACTTCGCCGGATCCCAACTCACCATGGCCGATACTCTGGGGTCGTTCGTCACGCGGTCGGTGGCGGAGATGCCGCTGTCCGACACCAGACTCAAGGGAGATACCCAGGCGGTCAACACTTCCCGGCTCTCCAGCGCCTCGAATTCCAGCCGCCGACCCTTATTCCGCAAGCCACGCGGTTTGTCCGCGCCGCCGACGAAACCCGCAACTGGCCCAGAGGTTGATGTGAAGAACATTACTCGATCCTTCGAAATAGGTAGATAGAATCGCATCCAGATGAATCAGCAGGTCTGACAAAAACAGCAGTGAAGAACCACAACTGGATGCTGGCCGGTTGTGGCCACCAAGAGCGGTGGCAAGGTAGGTGAGGCTTGGCCAAGCATCAGCTTGCAGCACCAAGTCTCTGTCAATGGAATTGCAAATGACGCGGGCAAGCGGGCGTGGGATTCAGCCAGTTTTTTCGTAGCCGTTCACGGGTTTCAACCATTTTCGACGAGAAATTGGTGTTGGTGAAAGAGGGGGTGAGGGGTTATCAAGGAGGGTATGGCAAGACTTTTCACGGAAGAAGAGGTTCGACGGCTGAT
>JAGFJK010000232.1 GCA_024102795.1 Pirellulaceae bacterium | reverse complement strand
GCCACCGGGTCGTCGCCCCGCTCAGCGCCCCGCGCGGCCTGGGCGCGGTGGAGGAGTTCGAGCGGCTGCGGCAGGTAGCCCCAGCCGGCGTGACGCTGAAGGCCAGTGTGCCGGGTCCCTACACCCTGGCCGGCCGCCTGGTCCCGGAACCATTGTACGCCGACCGCTTCGCGGTGACCGAAGCGCTGCTGCCGCTGGTGCGCGGCGAACTGGAGCGGCTGGTGGCGGCCGGCTGCCGCGAACTGACCGTGGACGAGCCGTCGATGAGCTGTTACGCGCATCGCACCGACCGGCGGCGGCTGGTCGACATCTTCAACCGCACGGTGGAGGGCGTGTTCGGCCGCTGCCGACTCTCGACGCACCTCTGCTTCGGCAACTACAAGGGACGCGCGGTGGGACCGCGGAGCTACGCGCCGATGTTCCCCGACTTCCTGGACTTTCACCTGGATGAAATCCATGTGGAAATGGCCAGCCGCGAATTCGCGGAGCTCGATCTGATCGAACGGCTTGCCGCAAGGCATGACGTGGCGGTGGGCGTGATCGACGTCAAGAGCTACTACGTGGAAACCGCCGAGGACGTGGCGGACCGCGTGCGGCGCTGCCTGCATTACGTGCCCGCCCAGCGGCTGGCACTGGCGCCCGATTGCGGGCTCAGCCAGACGGCGCGCTGGGCCGCTCGCCAGAAGCTGGCCAACCTGGTAGCCGGCGTGCGGCAAGTCCGGCGCGAATTGGGCTGGGAGCCGAGCGACGCATGATCGAGCCGCTGCTGGCCGACGACGCCCTGCTGGACCAGATCCGTTCGGTGGGCGACTCAAGCGACGACTTCTGGCTCTGGTGGCTGGGGCAGAGTGGTTTCCTGTTGAAGTGGCGGGGCCGGCACTTGCTGCTGGATCCCTACCTGTCCGACTCGCTGACGCGCAAGTATGCCGCCACCGACAAGCCCCATGTGCGGATGACGCGCCGGGCGGTCGATCCAGCGCGGTTGGACTTCGTCGACGTGGTCACCTCCAGCCACAATCACACGGACCACCTGGACGCCGACACGCTGCTCCCGCTGCTGGCCGCCAGCCCCCAGGTGCAGGTCGTGGTGCCGGCGGCCAACCGGGATTTTGCCGCCGGGCGACTTGGAGTGGCGGCCGAGCGGCTGATCGGGATCGACGACGGGGAAAGCTGCCAGTTGGCCGGATTCACGTTGCACGCGGTCCCGGCCGCTCACGAGACCGTCGAGCGGGACGCGGCGGGTCGTTGCCTGTTTCTGGGCTTTGTCGTGCAATTCGGACCTTGGACGGTGTATCATAGCGGCGATACGCTGCGCTACGCCGACATGCTGCCTCGGTTGTCCGCCTGGAATATCGATCTGGCCCTTCTGCCGATCAACGGTCGGGCACCCGAGCGGCGCGTGGCGGGCAACCTGAATGGCGAGGAAGCCGCGCGGCTGGCACACGATCTGGCCGCACGGCTGGTCATCCCCTGCCACTACGACATGTTCACTTTCAACACGGCCGATCCGCGGACGTTCGTGGAAGCGGCGCGCCGGCTGGGGCAAGCTTGCCGCGTGCTCCAGTGTGGCGAACCGTTCCAGAGCGGACAGATTCCCACGGGCCGCTGACCGCGCCGGCCGGGTGAATGGTCGAACTTTTTTCGCCGCGGCGCGCCCCGGCCGCGGTCCTTAGCCGCCCTATGTCCTCGGAGAGCCGAGAGTCGATGGACTCGCTCAACGTACCCGAACTGCTGGCCCGAGCGCGGGAGGGCGATGCGGAAGCGCTCGGCAGACTGCTCAACAACTACCGGCCCTACCTGCGGGTGCTGGCCGAACGCGAGTTGGATTCCCAGGTCCGGGTCCGCGCGGACGCCTCGGATGTGGTCCAGCAGACCTGTCTGGAGGCCTACCGGGACCTGGCCCAGTTCCGCGGCAGCGTGGAAGCGGAACTGGTGGCCTGGCTGCGGCAAATCCTGCGGCATAACGTGTCGCAGACGCTGCAGCAGCACGTGTTCGCTCAGCGCCGTAGCGTGGACCGCGAGCGGCGGATCGATCCGGGCGACGGATCGCATGACAACCTGGGGCCCGATTTGCCGGCCTCGCAATCGTCGCCCAGTCGCCGAGTGATGCTGGGCGAAGACGCGATCCGGTTGTCCCAGGCCCTGGAAGGCTTGCCGCCCGACCAGCGCCGGGCCGTTCGCCTGCGGCATCTGGAAGGGCGGACGCTGGCCGAGCTGGCCGCGGAGCTCGAGCGTTCGGAACTGGCCGTGGCGGGATTGCTCAAGCGGGGACTGCGGAAACTGCGCGAGATACTGGATGAGGAGCCGCTTTGAATACCACGACCTCAACCGGCGAACGGGAGCAACGGGAAGCCGAACTGGATCGGGCGCTGGCCGAGTACCTGGGGCTGGTCGACGCCGGCCAGCAACCCGAACCGACGCGGTTCGCCAGCGGCTATCCAGCGGTGGCCGATGAGCTGCTGCGATTGTTGCGGACGGCCAGCCAGGTCGATGCGATGGCTGGACCGGTTGAGCCGGAGCGAGCGGCGCTGGACGCGACGACCGACGACTGGCCGGGCGGGGGATCGCCACGGGCCAAGTCGCCCCCCAGCGCGGTCGTACCGACCACGCTGCCGCACGTTCCGCGGGACCCGTCCGAAGTCGCCCGGCTGGCCCAGGCCGAGACGCTGGCGCCGGGTGATTCGACGGCAACCCGCACCCGTGGCGGTTCGGAAGCCGGGGTGTCGCCGCCCGGCCAGGACGAGCCCTTTCAGCCGCGACGCTTTGGCGATTACGAGCTGCTGAGCCTGCTGGGACAAGGCGGGATGGGCGTGGTTTATAAAGCTCTGCAACGATCGATCAACCGCGTCGTGGCGGTGAAGATGATTCGCGCCGGGCAGTTCGCCACGCCCGAGGACCTGCTGCGGTTCTACAACGAGGCGAAGGCGGCGGGGCGACTGGGCCACCCCAGCATTGTCACGGTCCATCAGATGGGCCAGGTGGACGGCCACCACTATTTCTCGATGGACTATATCGAAGGCACGACGTTGGCGGAGCTGGCAGGAAGTCCGGGGATGACCGATCAGCGGGCGGCGCTGTACCTGCTGACGGTCGCCGACGCGATCCAGCACGCCCACGAGAGCGGGATCCTGCACCGCGACCTCAAGCCGGCCAACGTCTTGATCGACAAGTCCGACCGGCCTCATGTCACCGACTTCGGCCTGGCCAAGTTGATGGACCAGGACACGGGCCTGACGGCTTCAGGCACCGCCCTGGGAACGCCCGGCTACATGGCTCCCGAACAAGCGGCGGGCCGGCATGATGAGATGGGGCCGGCCAGTGACGTGTATTCGATGGGAGCCGTCCTGTACGCGGTCCTGACCGGGCAGCCGCCGTTCTACGGCCGTACGGTCATGGAAACGATCATGCGGGTGATCCACGACGACCCGCCCGCGCCGCGCAGCCTGCGGTCCGGAATCAGCGCGGACCTGGAAACCATCTGTCTGAAGTGTCTGAAAAAGGAGCCGTCCGAACGTTACCCGACCGCGGCGGCCTTGTCCGACGATCTGCGGCGGTTTCTGGCCGGCGAGCCGATTGCCGCTCGCCCGGCAGGCCGCTTTCGCCGCGGCGTCGAGTGGGTCGCCCGGATTCCGCTGGTCGCCGCGCTGTTCGGCCGCCGGGTGCATCAACCGACAGTTTGGCAACGGCGCGCCAACTGGGCCTTGCTGGCGCTGCCTTTGCTGGTGGTCATGGGGCTGGCGGCCAGCAGCACGTATCGCCACTACCAGGTACCATCCAAGGTGCGGATCGCCACCGCCGTGCCGGGCGGCGAATACCACGACTTTGGACTGGCATTGGCCGACGCCTGGCGGCGACGGACCGGTTTGGCGGCGGAAGTAATCGCCACGGCCGGATCGGTCGACAATGTCCGGCGGCTGGCCAACGGCGAGAGCCACCTGGCGCTGCTGCAGGCCAGCGCCGTCGGCTCCGACTCGATCGCCGTCGCCGCCCCGCTCTACGACGACTTCGTGCACGTGGTCATCCGCCGCGGTCGCGGCATCGCCCGCCTGGAAGACCTCGCCGGCAAACGCATTGCCCTGGGCGAATCCGGTTCGGGCATGCAACAAACGGCCATCAAGCTGCTGCAGGCCTGCGGCATCGATCCGCGGACCTTGTCCGAGTCGGATCAGCACTTCGTCAAACTCTTCCACGACCCGGACCTGGATGGTGCGATTGTCACGACGGGCACGGCGAACGCGGACCTCCGGCGGCTGCTGGCCAGCGGCGACTACGACCTGCTGCCAGTGACCGCCGATCGCCGCCTGAATCCCGCCGCCTACCATCCCGGCACGATTCCCCAAGGCTGCTACCTGCGCTCGCCGGACGGCTCGGCCGACGTGCCGGGACAGGACATCGCCACGATTGCCACAACTACATTCCTGGCCGTCCATGCCGAGGCGTCGGACCGGCTGGTGCGGCAATTGCTGGAAACGCTGTACGAGGGCCACCTGGTCGCGCGCTTCGACTTGATCCCCCGAGAACAGGCCGCGGACTGGTCCGTGTTTCACTTCCACCCCGCGGCGCGGCGATTTTTTCAGCAACCAATCCGGCCGCCGCCGGAGCGAAAGTAGCCCGACGCGCCAGGGAGGCAGCGCTGGTGAACGACACGACCCATGTAGCCCGACGCGTCAGCGAGGCAGCACTGGTGAAGGACACGAGCGAATCGTCAGGATCGTCGCAAGTATGAAAAAGTCCCTGATCCTCATAAACCCGATCACGGACACAGCCCGCATGACCGCCGAAGTCTCGCCAGAATCCCCGGCCGGAAATTCAAATCGCCGAGCCGGTTGCCGCGGTACGATTCGATATGTTTCCAACGGACAAAAAGTGATCACCCCATGAACGAGTATCTGCAGCACTGCGTGACCGGAGCCAACCTGCCCGCGACTCTGCTGCTGGGGCTCGTGGTCGGCTACTGGCTGCTGTTACTGGTCGGCGCGCTGGACCTGGAGTTCCTGGACTTCGACCTGGACCTGGACGGGCAGCCCGATTCGCCGCTCAGCGTCGGGTTCCTGGGGCTGCGGTTCCTGAACCTGGGTCGCGTGCCGCTGATGGTCTGGGTCAGCGTATTCGCCGCGATCCTGTGGGTGCTGTCGATGTTCTTCTGGTTTCTCTGGGACGAGGCCCAGTACGAACCGGGCTGGTGGCATATTTCGCAGTTTCTGTTGAGGAACGTGGCCTTGAGTGTCGTGCTGACCAAGCTGGCCACGCAACCCCTGATCCACGTGTTTGATCAACCGCCGGAATACACGGCGGAAAGCCTGATTGGAAAGTACTGCGAGGTGTCGACCTGGGAGGCCACCTCGGAATCCGGGCAAGCCCGGTTCCAGACCGATGGAGCTCCGCTGCTGCTGGATGTGCGGACGGTGGCAGGGACGCTGGCGAAAGGAGATCGCGCGGAAATCGTCGACTACGACCACGAGTCACGTACGTATCTGATCTCGAAAGCCAACTGAGGACTTGTTCATGAATGACATCCTGGTTACCGGCCTGATTGCCTTTGGCATCTTCATCTTCCTGGCGATCGCCTTCGGCGCGATGCTCTCGAAGTTCTACCGCAAGGTCGGTCCGGAAGAGGCGCTGGTCCGCTCCGGCTGGGGACACATGCAGGTCGCCACGGGCGCCGGGATGTGGGTGATTCCGATCGCCCATCGAGTGGATCAGATGGATCTGACGCTGAAGCGGATCGAGATCAAGCGGGACGGTTCCGACGGCCTGATCTGCCGGGACAATATCCGGGCCGACATCAAGGTGGCGTTCTTCGTGCGGGTCGACAAGGAGCCGGAAAAGATCAAGGAAGTGGCCCAGTCGATCGGCTGCAACCGCGCTTCGGACGAGCGGACGCTGGTCGAGCTGTTCGACGCCAAGTTCTCCGAGGCGCTGAAGACGGTCGGCAAGCGGTTCGATTTCGTCGACCTGTACGACAAGCGCGAGCAGTTCAAGGCCGAGATCATCAAGGTGATCGGCGTCGACCTGAACGGGTACCGGCTGGACGACTGCGCCATCGACTACCTGGAACAGACGCGCCTGGAACTGCTCAATCCGGGCAACATCCTGGACGCCGAGGGGATCAAGAAGATCACCGAGCTGACGGCCGCCGAGAAGATCAAGGAGAACTTCTTCACGCGGGAGAAGGAAAAGACCATCAAGAAGCAGGACGTCGAGGCGCAGGAGGCGATCCTGGAACTGGAGCGGCAGCGGGTCGAGGCGGTGCAGCGGCAGGAGCGGCAGATCGCCGAGATCACGGCCCGCGAACGGGCCCAGGCGCTCCAGGTCCAGGAGGAGAACCGGCTCAAGGCCGAGCAGGCTCGGATCCAGACCGACGAGCAGGTGGGCGTGGCCGAGGAGAACAAGAACCGGCAGATCATCGTGGCCTTGAAGAACCGCCAGCGGACCGACGCGGTCGAGACCGAGCGGGTGGAGAAGGATCGCCTGATGGAAGTGACCGAGCGGGAACGGCTGGTGGGCGTGGCCCAGGTCGAAAAGGAAAAGGCGATCGAAGTCGAGAACCGGAACATCCAGGAAGTGATCCGCGAACGCGTGGTCGTGGAACGCGCCGTGGTGGAAGAGCAGCAGCGGATTTACGACACCGAGCAGTTCGCCACCGCCGACCGCCAGAAGAAGGTCGCCATCACGCTGGCCGAAAAGGCCGCCCAGGAAGCCCTGATCAAGGAAGTCAAGGCGGCGGAGGCGGCCAAGCAGGCCGCCGCGCTGCTGGCCGACCAGGTGGTGATCGAGGCCGAAGCCAACCGGCAGGCGGCCGAGAAGCAGACGCAGGCCACCAAGATGCTGGCCGAAGCCAAGACGGCCGACCAGGCCGCCGGCGGACTGGCCGAAGCGCACGTGCTGGTCGCCAAGGCCGACGCCGCCGAGAAGCAGGGCACGGCCGAAGCCAACGTGCTGGAACGCAAGGCGGTGGCCGAGGCCCGCGGCCTGGAAGCCAAGGCCACGGCGGTCGAGAAGCAGGGCACGGCCGAAGCCAACGTGATGCAGCTCAAGTTCCACAGCGAGGCCGCCGGCATCGAGGAAAAGGCCAACGCCATGAAGCTGTTCGACGGCGTGGGCAAGGAGCACGAGGAGTTCAAGCTGCGGCTGAACAAGGACAAGGACATCGAGATCGCCGCCATCGACGCCCAGCGGCAGATCGCCGAGGCCCAGTCGAATATCGTCGGCCAGGCGCTCAAGTCCGCCCGCATCGACATCGTCGGCGGCGAGACGGCGTTCTTCGACAAGATCGTCGACTCGATCAAGGGCGGCAAGGCCGTCGATCGCTTCGTCCACAACAGCGAAGTGCTGACCGACGTCAAGAACACGTTCTTCAACGGCAACCCCGACTACTTCCGCGACAAGCTGCAGGAGCTGGTCGGCACGTTCAACCTCAGCTTCGACGACATCAAGGACCTGTCGATCGCCGCCCTGATCGCCAAGCTGATGGGGCTGACCGGGTCGGATGAGACGCGCCATGAGCTGGCCAGGCTGCTGGGGATGGCCGCCGATTCGGGGCTCTCCGGCCAGCGCGTCTCGGCGCTCCGCCTGAATCCGGCCGAGGCCGGTAACGGTTCCAAGTAGCTGGGGAGTACGCCGCATGGCTCAAGCCGACTCGCCTCAAACGCCCGAAGGCTCCGCCGCGGCGGCGCTGGAAGGCGGAACCTACGAGATCATCCGCCAGCGGCTGCTGGCGCAGGCCGGCCAGTTGCGCGGCCGGCTGCAGCAGCTCAACGCCGCCCGCAAGGAGGTCTTCGGTTCGATCGATATGGCCCTGCTGGGCACCGAGCGGATCACCACGGCGCACAACTGCGTGCCGCGGGACATGGTCGCCTTCGGCCAGGTGTTTCTGTTCGGCTACAACGTGCACCTGGGCCTGAAGACCGAAACGGAGCTGGCCGACGTGTTCTCGGTCTATCGGTTCGCCGAGGGCACGTTTCACGAACTGTCGCTGGACCTGCTGGGCAACGAGCAGTTCGGGCGGGAGTTCCGCGAGATTTACCGCTACTACAAGACGTCGCAGTTCGCCCGCTTCTTCAGCCAGGGACCCTACCTGTACCTGGTGTTCCAGGTGGGCAAGACGGCCGCCGACATCAAGGCGCTCAAGTGGCTGCGGCGGGACGACCGGCTGGAATACGTCGACAACCGCAGCGATCATGAAGTGCGGAACCCGCCGCAGCACGACTTCGAGTGGATCCGCACCACGCGCGACGCCCACCAGGCCGGCAGGTTTCCCCACATCTCGATCCGCGACCGGCTGTTCGTGGAAACCGTGGGCGGCGACCTGACGATCAAGATCGAAAACAACACCGATTCGGGCGAAGGCATCTACCGCGAGGACGTCGACAATGCCGACCAGACGCTGGACGATGCCGAGATCTACTATGCCATCGTCGGGCATATCATCCTGCTGAAGATCCGCCCCTACCAGGAGCGCGACTTCCGGCACATCGTCTACAACGAAAAGACCCGCACGGCCCGCCGCATCGATTCTATCGCCCACGCCTGCGTGCTGCTGCCGGACGACCAGGGACTGATCTTCGCCAACGGCTACTACCTGCAGAACGGCCAGTACAAGACGTTCGAGAGCGACCAGCAGGGGATGCAGTTCGAACGGCGGATCGTCGCTCCCAACGGCGAAGACTACCTGTACGTCTTCACCAACCGCGAGCAAGGCAGCTACGTGCTGCTGCGCTACAACGTGATCGAACAGCGGGTCGACACGCCGCTGGTCTGTCACGGCTTCACGCTGTTCGAGGGCGGCGAGCTGACTTGCTTCAAACGCCACGAGGAGCCGCAGAAGCACCACGCCATCCAGATCTGGCGCACTCCTTACGTCGGCGAAAGCTACGTGCCGGTCCAGCAATCCGACTCGCTGCTCTACAAGATCGGCAACCGCGACATCGTGCGGGGCATGGCGGAGTGCCACGAGCTGCTGGCCCTGATCGACAAGGAAGACACCTACGCCGACCTGTACGTCGACCTGGTCAAGCTGTCGCAGGACATCATCGACTCGTATTTCTGGCTGGACAAACCCGAAACGTTCCAGCTGAAGGAGGTGCTGCAACAGATCAAGGAGGCCGCCGCGTCGGCCGTCAACGAGTTCGAGAAGGTCGTCCGCGTCAAGCAGAACACGGCCAGCCAGATGGCGCGTATCGAGCAGGAGACGGCCAGCAACCTGGCCGCGATCCACCGCCAGCGGTTCGAGCAGATCCTGGAGTTCGTCGCCGCGCTGGGCCGCCTGCGGCAATCCCGCGGCGAGATCGTCGCGCTGCGGGACCTGCGCTACGCCGACACGGCCCGCATCGAGCACCTGGAGCAGCAGGTGGTCCAGCAGTCCGACCAGCTCGCCCGCCGCTGCGTGGCTTTCCTGCTGCGCGACGATGCCCTGGCACCCTACGCGCGTCGCGTGGCGGACCAGCAGCAGGCGGTCGAGGGCCTGAAGAAGGTCACCGACGCTCGGGCGCTGGAGGAGCAGGTGCAGCAGTCGGCCGGCGAACTGGAAATGTTGATCGACGTGGTCGGCAATCTGAAGATCGACGACGCCACGCAGCGGACGCGGATCATCGACAACATCTCCACGATCTTCTCGCAGGTCAACGTGGCCCGCGCGGCACTGAAGACCAAGATCCGCGAGCTGCTGGCGGTGGAAGGGGTCGCCGAATTCACCTCGCAACTGAAACTGCTCGGCCAGGCCGTCGTCAACTACCTGGACATCGCCGACACGGCGGAGAAGTGCGAGGAGTTCCTCACCAGGCTGATGGTGCAGATCGAGGAGCTGGAAGGGCGGTTCGCGGAATTCGACGAGTTTGTCGGGCAGTTGACCGACAAGCGGGAGGAAGTCTACGCGGCGTTTGAAACCCGCAAGCTGCAACTGGTGGAGGCCCGTAACCGGCGGGCCGCGGCGCTGAGCGGAGCGGCCGATCGGATCCTCAAGGGCATCAAGTCCCGCGTCGATCAACTGCAGACCGTCAACGAGATTCACGCCTACTTCGCCGCCGACCTGATGATCGACAAGGTCCGGGATCTCGTGCGGCAACTGCAGGAACTGGACGATTCGGTCAAGGTGGACGACATCCAGAGCCGGCTGAAGACGATCCGCGAGGATGCCGTCCGCCAGTTGAAGGACCGCCGCGAGCTGTTCGTCGGCGGCGAGAACGTGATCCGCCTGGGCCGCCACAATTTCTCGGTCAACGTCCAGGCCCTGGATCTGACGTGCGTCCTGCACGAGGATCAATTGTGCCTGCACCTGACCGGCACGCGGTTCTTCGAGCCGATTCGGGACGAGCGGCTGTTGGCCACGCGCGAGGTTTGGGATCAACTGCTGGTCAGCGAGAACCGGCAAGTCTATCGCGGCGAATACCTGGCCTGGCTGCTGTTCGAACAACTGCGAGCGCAACCGCCGGCCGAGCAGGAGCGCGTGCTGCGTTTGGCGGCCGAGGATCGGCTGGCCCTGGTGCAGCAGTTCATGGCGCCCCGCTACGACGAATCGTACGTCAAGGGCGTCAGCGACCAGGACGCCGCGAAGATCCTCACGGCCCTGCTGGAAATGCAGTCCGAGCTGGGCCTGTTGCGCTTCGACACGCGGGCCCGGGCCCTGGCCGTCTGCGGCTGGCTGCTGTTCGTGGACCCGGACCGTCGCGGCACCTGGGCCGACAAGCTCCGCGGAGCCGGCACCGTCGCCCGGCTGTTCCCGCAAGCCACCGAGCGGGCGCACTACGTGGCGGAACTCGGCGAGCTGCTGCGGGATTTCTGCCTCCGCTGGGAACTGTTCCCGGATGACCTGGTGGAGGAAGCGGCCGAATACCTGTTCCTCGAACTCAGCGGCCGCCAGGATTTTGTCGTCAGCCGGACGGCCGCCGAACTGTGCGAGGCGTTCGAGCGTCACCTGAGGGTGAACAACTACTCCGCCCACTTCCAGCAGTCGCTGGCCGCCGTGCAGGGCGACGCGCGGGGACGTTTCGTGCTGCTGCGCGACTGGGCGCGGGCCTTCATCCAGCAACAGGCGGCGGGCCAGTCCGCCGGCCAATCGGCCAGTCAACCCGCCGGCCAGTCGGCCGGCCAGCGCGGCGAATTCGCCGATGAACTGGCGTTGCTGCTGCTGCGCGGCAAGTTCGATCCGGCGCTGATTGTCGAGGGGCACGCCGAGCGGGAGTTGACCGGACTGGCCGGCGTCCACCAGGTCATCGAAAGCGGGCGCTACCGGCTGCATTACAACCAATTCCTCCGCAAGCTCCACGCGTTCGCCACCCAGGTGGTTCCCCGCTTCCAGCAGTCCGTGCAGCTCAAGAAGCAACTGCTCGAACAGGCCCGCGCCGACATGCGCCTGGAGGAGTTCCGGCCCCGCGTGCTGACCTCGTTCGTCCGCAACCGGCTGATCGACTCGGTCTACCTGCCGCTGATCGGCGACAACCTGGCCAAGCAGATCGGCGTGGTCGGCGAACAGAAGCGGACCGATTTGATGGGCCTGCTGCTGGTGGTCTCGCCGCCGGGCTACGGCAAGACGACCCTGATGGAATACATTGCCAATCGCCTGGGCATCATCTTCATGAAGATCAACGGCCCGGCCCTGGGGCACCGGCTGACGTCGCTCGATCCGGCCGAGGCGCCCAACGCGGCGGCCCGCGAGGAGGTCGAGAAGCTGAACCTGGCTTTCGAGATGGGCGACAACGTGATGATCTACCTGGATGACATCCAGCACTGCAACGCCGAACTGCTGCAGAAGTTCATTTCACTTTGCGATGCCCAGCGGAAGATCGAAGGCGTGTACAAGGGCCACACGCGGACCTACGACCTGCGAGGTCGGAAGGTGGTGGTGGTGATGGCCGGCAACCCCTACACCGAAAGCGGGCAGCGGTTCCAGATTCCCGACATGCTCTCGAACCGGGCCGACGTCTACAACCTGGGGGAAATCATCGGCGACACGGCCGAGGCGTTCGAGCTGAGTTATCTGGAGAACGCCCTGACCAGCAACCCGGTCCTGAACAAGCTGGCCAGCCGCAGCCAGCAGGACGTCTATGCCGTGATCAAAATGGCCCAGCGCGATGCCCGCGAGGGGATCGAACTGGAAGGCAACTACTCGCTCGAGGAACTCGACGAGATGGTCGCCACGATGAAAAAGCTGCTCCGCGTGCGGGACGTCATCCTGCGGGTCAACCGCCAGTACATCCGCTCGGCCGCCCAGTCCGACGACTACCGGACCGAACCGCCGTTCAAGCTGCAGGGCTCGTACCGCAACATGAACCGCATCGCCGAGCGGGTCGTGCCGATCATGAATGACCAGGAACTGGAAACGCTCATCCTCTCCAGCTATGAAAACGACGCCCAGACGCTGACTTCGGACACCGAGTCGAATCTGCTGAAGCTGAAGGAAATGCTGGGGCTGCTCAGTCCGGCCGAGGCCCGCCGCTGGGAGGAGATCTGCCGCACGTTCCAGCAGAACGTCAAGCTGCGGGGCGTGGCCCCGGACGATAAGGTCGGCCTGGTCGTGGCCCAGCTCAGTTCGTTCAGCGATGGCCTGCACCATCTCCGCCAGACGCTCTCGGATGGCATCACCGCGCTGGCCGGGGACCGCGGCGCGACCGAACAGCAACAGCAGCAGCAACTGCGAGAACTGGTCGACAATGTCGGTGCGGTCCGCGAAGGACTGCAGTCGATCGGCCAGGCGCTGTCGGCGGCCGTCGCCGAGCGGCCCGCGGACGGGAACTCGCACGACCCGTCGCACGGGGCCGCGGCGCTGGCCGCCGACGCCATGCTGAAGCTGAGCGAGGAGCTGCGGGCGCTCACCACCGGAGCGGTCCCGGTCGACACGAATCGCCCCTTGCAGCGCATCTCGGTCATGCACAAAGTGCCCCGCTCCATCCTGGACGTGATGCACAGCCAGTTCGAACTGATGCAGTCCTGGCTGCAGCCGCTGCTGTCCGCGTCCCAGCAACAGCAGTCCGATATCCGGCAGTTGCGCGAGTCGCTGGAGCAGTGCCTGGCGAGCTACCGCGTGCTGATCGGCGACCTGGAGGGCGCCAGCCAGCGGCAGCCCGGCACGCGGACCCAGGCCGGAACCGGTACCCACCAGCAGTCGTAGTTGGCCGGCGCCACTGCCTTGTCGTGCGTGCCGCGCGTGTGCTCCCCTCGGTCGCGCGCCGGGCTATAATCCACCAAGACCGACGCTCAAAGCGGCGCCGTCCAGGCCGCCTTTTCCTGCCGCCGAGAACTCAGGAAGGAGTCCGCTCATGCCTGTCGCTCATCCCCAGCCGGGCGAGGATGCGCCGGACGTTACCCTGACCGATGACACGGGCACAACGGTGCAACTCTCCGATTTCTGGCGCCAGCGGCCGACCGTGCTGTTGTTCGTCCGGCACTTCGGGTGACCGCTGTGCCGCGAGCACGTGGTCGACGTGCGGGACGCTTACCAGCGGATTCAAGCGGCGGGCGGCCAGGTGGTGGCGGTCACCATGGGCAGTCCAGCTCAAGCGGCCGACTTTCGCCAGCGGTTGAAACTGCCGTGCTCGTGCCTGGCCGATCCCCAGCGGATCGCTTACCAGGCCTGGCAGATTCCGCTGGCCGGGGTCAGCCAGGTGGCGGGCTTGCGGGTCTGGGCGCCGGCCATGCGAGCGCTGGTCCGCGGCGGCGCTGGGCTGCCGGTCGGCGACGTGCGGCAACTGCAGGGCGCCTTCCTGGTCGACACTTCGGGCGTGGTCCGCCAGGCCCTCCGCGGCCAGCATTCGGCCGACGTGGCCACCGTGGAACAGCTCTTGAAGTGGCTCGCGACAAGGCAGCCGGGGTGAATTCCCGGACGATAACCCTCGTCTCTTGTTTCAGTCGAAGCGTTCGGCCGTGGCTCGCGTGATCCGCCCGGCGGCCAGCAGCCGCTTGACGGATTCGGCCAGCGTGATCATGCCCTGAGCGCGGCCGGTCAGGATGTTGTTGTCGATCGACTCCAGCTTGCCCAGACGAATGCCGCTGGCAATCGGGGCCGTGTTGTAGAGGATTTCCAGCGCCAGCTCGCGCTTCTCGCCCGGCCGGATGCCCGGCAGCAGGTGCTGGCTGATCACCGCCCGCAGGCTGAGCGCCAACTGGGCCCGGACATCGGCCTGGACGTGCTGAGGGAACACGTCGGCGTAGCGGGAGATGGCGCCCTTGGCGTCGCGCGTGTGCAAGGTGGCGAAGACCAGGTGTCCCGTCTCGGCCGCGCTGAGCGCCATTTGCGCGGTTTCCTGGTCGCGGATCTCGCCCACCAGGATCACGTCGGGATCCTGGCGGAGCCCGTACTTGAGACCATCGGCGAACGAGGCCACATCCTCGCCCACTTCGCGCTGGGTGACCAGCGAGCCCGGCATGCGAGGAAACAGATACTCGACCGGCTCCTCCACGGTGATGATCCGGTAGCCGCCTTCCTGGTTGAGCAGGTGGATGATCATGGCCAGCGTGGTGGTCTTGCCGGAGCCGGCCACGCCGGACACCAGCACCAGGCCATTGCGGAAGTGGGCCAGGCGTTCGGCCACCTCCCAGGGAAAGCCGGCCCAGTCGAAACTGGGAATCGAGTCGGGGATGACTCGGAAACAGGCGCCAGGTTGCCCGCCGCTGAGAAAGTAGTTGGCGCGGAACCGCCGCCGGCCGCCGGGCAACTCCACGTCCAGCGAGAAGTCGATGTTCTTCTGGCTCTCGAACCGCTGCTGGTTGCGCGGCGAGCAGACGGCCGCCAGCAGCCGAGTCACCTCGTCCGCGGGCAGTTCGGCCTCCTCGATCGGCACCAGCAGGCCGTGGACCCGCAGCATGGGCGGATAATGCGGCACCAGGTGCAGGTCCGACGCCTCCTGCCGCACGGCCGCGGCCAACCACTGCCGCAACCGGTCGGGAACCGGTTCGGTTGTTGCGACGGTTTGTCCGCTCATCGTTCACTCATCTCGCGTCGAGTCTCCGCGGGGCAGGGGGGGCACGGGCCGACCGCGCCGGAGCTGGTCAAGGGTAGCGGTTGTGGGCCAGGCTCTATGTTACATTGGGGCGGCCGCGGGCGCAGGGGCCGAGTTGGCGGAAACGGCCGCGACCTGCCAGAACATCTCGGAAACCAGCAGTTGCCGATGGCGGAAGTCACGCTGCAGAACGTCACCAAGCGGTATGGTCAAACGACGGCGGTCGAGGACATGAGCTTGCGCGTCGAGGACGGCGAACTGCTGGTGCTGGTCGGACCTTCGGGCTGCGGAAAATCGACCACGCTGCGGCTGATCGCGGGGCTCGAGGATCTGGACGGCGGCACCATCCAGATCGGGCCGCAGGTCGTGAACCATGTCGCGCCCCGCCACCGCAACATCGCCATGGTCTTTCAGAACTACGCTTTGTATCCGCACATGAACGTCTACAAGAACATGGCGTTCGGCCTGAGGATGCGGCGCGTCCCGCGCGCCCAGATCGACCAGCGCGTGCGGGCGGCGGCGGCCATCCTGGGTATCGAGGGCCTGCTGCACCGCAAACCGGCGCAACTGTCCGGCGGCGAACGGCAGCGGGTCGCGGTCGGGCGGGCCATTGTCCGCGATCCGGCCGTGTTCCTGTTCGACGAACCGCTCAGCAACCTCGACGCCCGGCTGCGAGTGACCATGCGGACCGAACTGGTCAAGCTGCACCAGCGGCTGCAGACGACCAGCATCCATGTGACGCACGACCAGACCGAGGCGATGATGATGGGGCACCGCATCGTGGTCATGCACCAGGGCCGGATTCAACAGGTGGGCCGGCCGCTCGAAGTCTACGACGCACCGCGAAACAAGTTCGTGGCCGAGTTTATCGGCAGCCCGCCGATGAACTTTCTGGAGGGCGAGCTGCGGGTGGAACAGGACCGCTGGACGTTCCGCACCGAGTCGCTGGCGCTGGAGCTGCCGGCCGAGCGGCAAGAGCGTTACCGTCCCTGGGCCGGCAAGCGGGTGACGCTGGGGATCCGGCCCGAACACATGGCCTGCGGCAACGGCGCGGCGCGGGAAGGCGGGTGGAGCTCCGCCTCGGGCCAGGTCGTGGTGGCTCAGCCGCTGGGAGCGGAGACGATCCTGGACGCGGTCTGCGGAGCGCATGAGCTGGTTGTGCGAGTGGACTCGCACCAGCGGTTCCAGCGCGGCGATCAGCTCACGCTGCACTTCCACGCCACCCACGCTCACCTGTTCGACAACGACACAGGAGCCGCGCTATGACGCGCCATTGTCGCCTTTCGCCCCGGCATTGTCGCCTTTCGCTCCGCGAAAGTAGCGTGCCCCGGCGCACGCTTCACCCCAACACTTCTTCAAGCCTCCTTCCCGCCTCGCCCGCGGCGCGCACCGCAACCGGCACGCCACTCGCCCGCTGCTTCCTCGCACCACTGCTGGCCGGGCTACTTCTGGCCCATCTGCCGTGGGCGGCCAGAACCGCGCTGGCCGAACAGCGGCCGAGGCCTAACGTGCTGTTGCTGGTGGCCGACGACATGCGGCCGGATGCGCTGGGCATCCTGAACCAGGCGCCGATCAAGACGCCGCACCTGGACACGCTGGCTCGCCGAGGCGTGTTGATGACTCGTGCCGTCTGCCCCAACCCGATCTGCACACCCAGCCGCGCGGAGATCCTGTCCGGCTGCAGCGGCTTCCGCAACGGCGTGCTGGATTTCGCTCGGCAGATTGACCCGTCGTTACCCACCTGGGCTCACACCATGCGGCAGGCGGGCTACCACACCTGGTACGTGGGCAAGTGGCACAACGACGGCCGCCCGAACTTGCGAGGCTACGAGGAGAGCCGCGGTTTGTACGCGGGCGGGGGCGGCCAGTTCTGGCAACCGCGGCAGGACGCCAACGGACATGAAGTGACGGGCTATCGCGGCTGGATCTTTCAGACCGACGACGGCCAGTTGTTTCCGGCACACGGCGTGGGACTGACTCCCGACATCAGCCGACGGTTCGCCGACGCGGCGATCGAGCTGATTCGTCGTCCCGGCGAGCGGCCGTTCTTCCTGCACGTCAACTTCACGGCCCCGCACGATCCGCTGCTCTGGCCGCCTGGCTTCCGCGACCAGTATCCGCCCGAGCGGATGCCGCTGCCGGGGAATTTTCTGGCCGAGCATCCGTTCGACCATGGCAACTTGCGCGGCCGTGACGAACAGCTCTGGCCTTGGCCGCGGACGGCCGAGGACGTGCGCGCGGAGCTGGCCGTGTATTACGCCGTGATCGCCCACCTGGACCAGCAGATCGGCCGCATTTTCGACGCCCTGCGCGACGCGGGCCGGCTGGAAGACACGCTGATCGTGTTCACGGCCGATCATGGCCTGGCGATCGGCAGCCACGGGCTGCGCGGCAAGCAGAACATGTACGAGCATACGGTGGGCGTGCCGCTGGTGCTGGCCGGCTCGGGACTGCCCGCGGGCGTCCGCCGCGACGCCCAGGTCTACCTCCGCGATCTATATCCGACGGTGTGCCAGTTGTGCGGCATTGAGGTACCGCGGCAGGTCGAGGGGCGCAGCATGCTGCCCGTACTGCGGGGCGAGGAAGACTCGCTCTACGCGCACGTGTTCTGCTACTTCCGCGACTCGCAGCGGATGATCCGCGACGACCGCTGGAAGTTGATCCATTATCCCCAGGCCAAACGTTACCAGATGTTCGATCTGCGGCAGGACCCGCTGGAACTGCGCGATTTGTCGGCCGATCCGCGACACGCCGAGCGGTTCGGACTGTTGCGAACGCAGTTGGAGGCCGAGCAGCGAGCGGCGGGCGACCCGCTGCTGGCCGCCGGATCGCCACCGCCCGCTCGATAGAGGAACGATCGAGGAACGACTCACCCATGAAGACTCTGCAACTCAACCACGTGGCCCTGCACGTGCAAGACGTCCCGCGCAGTTGTCAGTTCTACCGCGAGGTGCTGCAACTGGCCGAGCTGCCTCGGCCGGCGTTCAGCTTTCCGGGCGCCTGGTTTCAGTTGGGCAGCGATCAGGAGCTGCACCTGATTGGCGACCGGCAGCAACCGGTTGTTTCAGCCAGTCGCGGAAACCACTACGCCCTGATGGTCGACGACCTGGATGCCTGGGAGCGGCACTTGCAGCGACTGGGAGTGGCCTATCAGCCCCGCCGCACTCGTCCCGATGGCGCGTACCAGGTCTTTCTGCAGGATCCGGACGGGCACACCATTGAACTGTGCACGCCGCCGTGACGCGCATGGAGGCGGCGGGCTCACGGCTTCCGCAGCCGACAGGACCATTGACCTCTGGGGTCGATTTGGCACGTAGCATGGGCTTCCAGCCCGTGATTCTGGGCGTGACGTACACGTAGCATGGGCTTCCAGCCCGTGAAACTGGGCGTGACGATGATTTCGAGAACTCCCGCGCGCCGCCGATGTTCCACAAGGCGCCTTGTGCAACGCCTTCGGCGTAAAGGGGCCTCAAGGCTTTCGTGTACCCAGGGTGCGCCCGAAGCGGGCGACCCTGGGCTGGGTTGTTTAACGCCTGCGGCGTAAAGACAGCGCCAGAAGTCGAAATGCGAGGATTTTTGAACGTTTCGACCTCAAACGGTGGCGCCCCACCGTAAACCACTGCTTTAATTCAACTTAAAGGCTGCACGATCTCGGAAGCCGGGGAGGGAGCCCGAGGGACATCAAGTGGAGCCTTTGAATGCGGAACAGATTGTGGTCGATGAGGTACCCGAGGCACCTGCGGATCGAGAGCCAGCATTGGCAATTTCACAACGACCACGATTCGCAAACTTATTGTATGGCAGGCCCTAACACCACCTCGCCGTTGCTGGTGGGTAAGATGAATATAGTAACTGTCTGAGGCAAACTGAATTGCGCCAGGCTCCCGGTTTCAAAGGACTTGTCGGCATGGATCTGCAACTTGATGGCGACGTGGCGCTGGTGGTGGGAGCGGCCAGCGGGATCGGGCGAGCGATTGCCGACGAGTTTGCCGGGCAGGGCTGCCGAGTGGCCGCGGTCGATGTCCGGCCGGCTGTGCATGAATCGGCTCGAACGCTGCGCGCCAAAAGCCCAGAAGACGTTTACAGCATCGAAGCCGACGCGACCGACTACGCGGCGGTGCAACGCGTCATCGACCAGGTGCTGCGGCGGTGGGGCGGTTGCACCCACGCGGTCTACGCCGCGGGCGCCGGTTCGGGCAAGTATGGGTTTCCGTTCTGGAATCTGGAGCCCGCGGACTGGGACCGGGTGTGGCGAGTGAACCTGCTGGGAGCGGTGCATGTGACGCACGCCGTCGTGCCGCACTGGATCGAAGCCCGGCGCGGCACACTGCTGCTGCTGTCTTCGATCGCGGGCCAGATCGGTTCGCAGACCGACCCGCCGTACAGTGCGGCCAAGGCCGCCGTGATCAATTTCGCTCAGTGTGCCGCCAAGGATCTGGCGGCCTACGATGTCCGAGTGAACACGATCTGTCCGGGCATGATCCGGACCGAACTGAACCGGTCGGTGTGGGAGGCCTGGAGCGAGCGGCAGCCGGCCGAGCGGCGGCAGTCGTACCAGCAGTGGGCCGAGGAGAAGATCCGTCGCGTGACGCCACTGGGCCGCTGGCAGGACCCGGAGGACGTGGCGGCGCTGGCCGTCTTCCTGGCTTCGCCGCGAGCGCGTAACATCACGGGTCAAACTCTGAACGTCGATGGCGGCCAGGTCATGCACTGGTAGCATGGCGGCCGGCGCATGGCAATCCGAAGGCCCACCGCGTGAACGCTCTCCTGCATCTTGGCTCGCTCCCGCCCCGCACCACGCGCGGGACGCTGGTCCGTCTGCTGGTGCAGGTCGGCGGCATTGCCAAGGCCAAGCTGGGAGCGATCGAGGTTCACGGCCGCGAGGCGACGATCGAGGTGCCGCAACGGTCGCTGGACGATCTGGTGCGGGCGCTCGATGGCACGCAACTGGACCACTACCATATCCGAGCCTGGTACCAGATCGCCAAGAAGCCGGGAGACGAAGACCACTTTCAGCGACTGGCTCGCCTGCTGGACATGGAAGCCGAGGCGGAGGCCGAGCAGTTGCTGCTGGCCACGCAGCGGATGTCCGGCGAGGACGCGCAGCGGGCCGGGACCACGCTGATCCGTCTGGTGGTCGAGGACATCGAGGCGGGGCTGGGCAACCGCACGCTGGTGACGCTGGTCCGCAAGGACCGCGAGGAGCTGCCCTGGACGCGACTCGACGCCGGTTCGCCGGTCGTCCTGTCACCCGAAGTCGAAACGCCTCGCGCGAACTGGCGGGGCGTGATCAGCCGGCGGCAAGGCAAGCTAGTGCAGGTAGCGTTCGAGCAGGAGCCGGAGGAGCTGGGCGAAAGCACGTTCCGAGTGGACCTGGCGTTCGACGAAGTCGCTCGCCGCCGGCAGCGCGAGGCGTTGCAGCGAGCGGCCGCGGCGCGCGGGGACCGCCTGGCCGAGTTGCGGCAGTTGCTGGTCGAGGGCGGCCAGTTCCGTTTCCAGCCGCTGAAGGTTCCGCTGGCCATTTTGGACCAGTCGTTGAATGAGCCGCAGCGCGAGGCGGTCGGGTTCGCGTTGTCGGCCGTGGACACGGCGCTGATTCATGGTCCGCCCGGTACCGGCAAGACGACGACGGTGGTGGAACTGATCCGCCAGGCCGTGCTGCGCGGCGAACAGGTGCTGGCCTGCGCGCCCAGTAACCTGGGTGTGGACAACATGCTGGAACGGCTGCTGAGCCACGGGGAACGCGCCGTGCGCCTGGGGCATCCGGCCCGGGTGCTGCCGCACTTGCGCGACGCCACGCTGGATTACCTGGTGGACAAGCACCCCGACGCGCGCCTTGCTCAGAAGCTGATCCGGCAGGCCGACGGCTTGCGGGATCGCGCGTCGCGGTACACGCGGGCCAAACCGCTGCCGGGAGCCAAGCGGGAAATGCGCGACGAGGCCCGCACGCTGCTCGACGACGCTCGCCGGCTGGAACGCCAGGCCGTCCAGCAGATCCTGGACCAGGCCACGGTGATCTGCGCCACCACCACCGGGCTCGACTCCCGGCATCTCGGCCAGCGGAGATTCGACCTGGCGGTGGTCGATGAAGCGTGCCAGACCACGGAGCCTGGCTGCTGGACCGTGCTGCTGCGCTGCGAACGCTTGATCCTGGCCGGCGACCATTGCCAGTTGCCGCCGACCGTGGTCTCTCAGCCGGCCGCCCGCGAAGGGTTCGGCGTCAGCCTGCTGGAACGGTTGATGGACCGCGAAGGACCCCGGCTGGCACGCCAGCTCACCCGCCAATACCGCATGCATCAGCAGATCATGGAGTTTTCGTCAGACGAATTCTACGAAGGCAGCCTGGTGGCGGACGACAGCGTGCGAGAGCATCTGCTGGCCAGCGTTGAACGGCCGCGGCAGGGCTTGCCCGGCGTGCAGGCCACGGAACTGTCTACCTCGCCAGTACACTTTATCGATACGGCGGGCGCGGGTTATGACGAACAACAGGAGGCGGACGGCGAGAGCCGCTTGAACCTGCGCGAGGCGGAGTTCGTCGTGCGGCAGGCCGAGGAGTTGCTGGCCGCCGGCCTGCCGGCCACGCAGCTTGGCGTGATCACGCCCTACGCGGCCCAGGTCCGCCTGCTGCGGCAGCAACTGCGGCACGCCGGGCTGGAAGTCGACAGCGTGGACGGTTTCCAGGGTCGTGAAAAGGAGGCGATCATCATTTCGCTGGTCCGCTCCAACAGCACGGGCGAGATCGGCTTTCTGGCCGACACGCGGCGGATGAACGTCGCCTTGACGCGCGCTCGCCGCAAGCTGATCGTTGTCGGGGACAGCGCCACGATTGCCGGGCATCCGTTCTACCACCGGTTGCTGGAGTACTTTGAGCTGATCGGGGCCTACCACACAGTCTGGGAGTATTGAGCGCCAGTGTTGCCTTCCGCTCCGCTATTGTCGCCTTTCGCTCCGCGAAAGTAGCGAGGGCAGCGGTTGGGGTCTCACGATCGGCTGTTGGCGATTCGCGGGCCCGGTTCGCGCATTCCGCAACTTTCGCGGAGCGAAAGGCGACTATGGCGAAAGTAGCGAGGGCAGGAACTTACCCCGCATCGCCAGGACGGGAACTGGTTACCGGCATTGCCTCGCCTGCGCTGCCGGTTACATTGAATGCCAGACTCGAGATTCCAGGAACACCGTCCGTCAAGACCGACACGAGGAACATCCAATGTCTCGCACCTCAACTTGGGGCCGGATCCGCCGGATCGCTGTTGGTCTGGCGGTCGCGGTGGTGGTTTGCCAGACGGCAAGCCATCCGCCGGCAGCCTGCTGGGCGGCGGAGCACTGGACGGGTTTTCAAGGGCCCCCGCGCCTGGAGCGCAGCGCGAGCGAAAAACTGCCGCGGGTCTGGTCGCCGACCCAGAATATCGCCTGGTCGGTACCGCTGCCAGGCTACGGCCAGTCCAGTCCGGTGATCTGGGATGGACGAGTGTTCGTGACTTCGGTGTCGGGCGGCATGAAAGAGAACTGCCACGTCGCCGCGTTCGAGCTAGCCAGCGGCGAGAAGCTCTGGCAGTACGACCAGGCTGCCGCGTCGCAGGCCGAAAACAACAACTATGTCAGCAAGGCGGCGCCCAGCCCCGTGGTGGATGCCGATGGCTTGTACGTGTTGTTCGAGGGCGGCAACTTGCTGTCCTTGACGCATGACGGCCAGCTGCGCTGGCAGCGCGACCTGGTCAAGGAATACGGCCCGATCGATTCCCGGCACGGACTGGCCGCGTCGCTGGAACAGGACGACAAGCAGGTGTTTGTCTGGATCGAAAGGCAGACCGAACCGTACCTGCTGGCGGTGGCCAAAGCAACGGGCGAGACGTTGTGGAAGGCCGAGGGATTGGGAGCGACCTCCTGGGCCAGCCCTCGCGTGGTGCCGGTGGTTGGCGGCGACCACCTGGTGCTGAGCGGCATCGGTCGCCTGGCCGGTGTGGACCCGGCCACGGGTCGGCGGCTCTGGCTGTTCGACCAGATTGCCAACAACTCCACTCCCACGCCGATCCCGGTGGACAACGGACGGTTTCTGATCGGAGCGACCGAGGGGCGGGGCGAGGGCGGCGACGCGGGCGGCCGCGGGGCGGCGGAGTCGAACGGGCTGGTTCAAATCGAGCGCGGCGAGGACGGGCAATTTCGAGCCCGTTTTGTCTGGCGAGCGGAAAAGGCCACCTGTTCGTTCGGATCACCGCTGGCCCACGCTGGCCTGGCGTATTTTGTGAGCCGCGCGGGAGTGGTTTATTGCCTGGACCTGGCGACCGGCGAGGAACGCTACGCCGAACGAACTGCGGGAAGCGTCTGGGCCACGCCGCTGGCCGCCGGTCCGCACGTTTACCTGTTCGGGCGCGACGGCACGACCAGCGTCTTGAAGTCGGCCGCGGAGTTTACCAAGGTGAGCGAAAACCGGTTGTGGGATGCCGAGCGGCCGGAAGGAACGGCGGGCCGGCCGGATGCGATGGGTTTTGGCGGACCGGTCCTGTACGCGGTCGCGGCGGCTGGAGACCAGTTGGTCCTTCGCCGCGGCGACCGGTTGTACTGTGTCCGCGCGGCCGCGGAGCAGTAGTCGTATGCAATATGGCACTGTGATTCGGTATTTCCCGCAGAAGGGCTACGGCTTTATCCGTCCGGAGCGCGGACCGGATGTGTTCTTTCACATTTCCTCGCTGGGCGCGTGCCAGGCGGTGCCCGACATCCAGGCGGGCCAACCGGTGAAGTACGACCTGGAAGTGGACACCGATCCGCAGTTCGCTCGACGCCGGCCACACCCGGACGACGAGCCGTCCGAGCGGTCGGCAGCGGCCGTGCAGCCGCGAGCGCGGCTGGTGGAGTTGATCGACAAGCTGCCGGGAGTCAGTCTGGACGAGGTCGAGCAGACGCCGGAACCGCGCCATCCCAAGGCGCGGCGCCGCAAGCCGACCTGGCGGCGCTGAAGCTGAATCGGGGCCTGTTCCAGCTCTACTGCAAGCTGTGAGTTTCAGGATGTCTTTGCCAGCAGCTCCAGCAACTCGGCGGTGCGCGGGCCGTGGCTGCGGAACGTGAATCGGCGAGCCGTTTCGCCCAGGACTTCGAGTTCGATCTCCAGGTAGTCGCGCGGCAGGCAGGCCCGCACTTTGTCGGCCCATTCGATCAGCGTGATCGCGTCCGACTCGAAGTATTCTTCCGGACCAAGCTGCAGGAACTCGTCGTCGTCCCGCAGGCGGTAGGCGTCCAGGTGGACCAGCCGTCGCCGGCCCTCGTACTGCTGGCAAAGAACAAACGTCGGACTGACCACCTCGTCGGCGTCGATCCCCGCGGCCA
>JAGFJK010000223.1 GCA_024102795.1 Pirellulaceae bacterium | reverse complement strand
CTTTGCCAGCAAGTTTCAGGATATTTTGGTCGACTATTCGATCCGGTTTCCCAACCGGCGCGGGAAACCCCACAAATCACTTCTGGCCCCCTCCCCGCTTCGGGGAGGGCTGGGGAGGGGCTCTTCTGGCACATCCAAACTCAACCCGCGCCCAACCGATCCGCTCTATTACCCTCTGAACGCATACATCCGGTCCCGGATTCCAAACCCGAATTACAAAGAATCCGCGTGCCTTCCAGTCCATTCTGCGCGTAGAACACCTGGTTGATCGCTCTTACCCCGCAGGCCCCTCCCCAGCCCTCCCCGAAGCGGGGAGGGAGCCAGAGGGATTTCAAGGGGGGAGAGCTCGCGGAAGCTGAGGCCGTCCCAAGTTCCCGGTAGCCACACCCCCTAAATCCCGAGTTACCAATGCCTTAAAAGCTCCACGACCTCGAAGCCGGGGAGGGGGCCAGAGGGATATCGAGGGGGGCGCTTGCCGACGCGGAGACCATCCACGTCTTCCTTCGGTCATCACGCCAAATTCATTCGGCAAAACAACCTATGAGCTGCACGATCTCGAAACCGGGCAGGGGGCCAGACGGTCATGGAACCGATCCCGCCCGATAGCTCTCCCGGCTGCGCAGCCACGTTTTGGCAGGCCACTTGGAGCGTGATAGCCCTTTGTCGCCGATTGGTTTCGGACTCGGGAATCTCAGCGCGCTAGTACTCGACTTCCGTGGCCACGTAGAAGTTCACGCCAGGTTGATAGACGCCCCGTCCGGGCCGATAGTCCAGGTGCTCGCGGTAGAACCGGTCGGCCAGATTCTCGACGCCCGAGATCACGGTCACGTCGTCCCAGGGCCGCCAGTAGCCGCGGAGATTGAACACGGCAAATCCCGGCGTGGGGCGCTCGTACAAGCTGGCCGCGATCCGATCCTGGTTGTCCACCACGCGGGCCTCGAACTCCAGCAGCCAGTCGGGGTTGGTCACCGGCTGGTGCCACCGCAGCCCCAGGCGGGCCTCCAGGGGCGGGATGCCCGGCAGCGGTTCCTGGTCCCGATTGTCGACCAGGCTGCGGGGCCCGGACGCGAACCCCTGCCGCTCGCGTTCGGCCGCGGCCAGGCGGCTGGGCGTGCTCCGCGAATGGTCGTGGCCCTCGACGAAGCTGACCACGGCAAACGCTTCCAGCCAGCAAGTCAAATCCACTTCCCCCAGGAATTCAAAGCCTGCCAGCGTGGCCAGGTCGGTGTTGGTGAAGTACACCTCCTGCAATTCCTGCCCCGGTTCGAACGGCGGGTCAATCTCCGCTGCCAGGCCCAGGTCCTCGTAGGTGATGTAGTCGTTGATCCAGGCGAAGAATCCGGTCAGGCTGGCCCGCGCCGGCCCCAGGTCGCCGTGCACGCCCAGGTCGATCTGGTACAGGCGTTCGGACTGGAGTTCGGGATCGCCTTGCAGAGACGAGAAGCCCGGTTGCAGCGTGCCGATGAAGGAACCGGCAGTGTACAGTTCGGTCAGCGTCGGAGGCCGGTTGGCGATGCCCGCTCCCGCCGTCAGGTTCCAGCAGCAGTCCAGGCGGTAGTCGGCCGTCAGGAACACCGACCACGGCGTGAACTGCTGGTCCAGCTCGGCCATCTTCAGCTCCGACATGCTCACCTCCACCAGTTCCAGTTCCGGCGGGAAACCCACCGATTCGACGATCCCCAGACCCGGCACGCGGTCGCGGGCGGTGGTCGAGACCAGGTCCAGCCGCGTACCCAGGCCGATTGTCAGTCGCTCGCTGACCGGCTGGAGATATTCGGCGAACAAGCCAAAGTCGAGTGAACTGGATCGCGGTATCGGATAGTTGCGGGCGGGCAGCGTGAAGGTGGGAGGCAGCGGCGGGGGCAACCCAGTGGGGACTTCCCGCTCGGGTTCCCAGTCGTTCAACTGCTGACCTACTCGGATCAAGTCGGTGCCCAGCGTCAGCCGGCCGCAATCCACATCGCCCCAGCTCCAGGCCAGGCGGTAACCGGCCGACATGCCATCCACGTCCGTGACCAGGAACTGATCGGGACCCAGCAGCAGATCCTCGCGGATGGCCGGGATCTGGCGGTTTTTGCTCCGCCGCCGCGTGTCGCCGCCAAAACTGGTGCGGTTGTACCAGCCCTCGGCCGTGAAGCGGTCGAACAGCGCCTGATCTTCCAGCACGTACCGCAGCTCGAACCCGTCGGTCACCAGCGCGTTGATGTCGAACACCAGTCCGGGAAACTCGACGTTCGTCTGGTCCAGCCGCAGGTAGTTGAACTCCAGGCGACTGTCATCCGTTAAATCGTATCCCAGCGCCACGTCCAGATGCCGCGAGTTGTAGCTGGTACCCAGCCGTTCGGGCTCGAAAAAGCTGCCGTCCGCGGCCTGCCCCGTGTAGTAGTCGCCGCCCGTCCGGTGTCCGTAGCTGACTCGGATCCCGTAGTCGTCTCCGCCACCCCAGACGGCCTGCCGGCCGTACCACTGCTCGCCGTTCGTCTTGAACTCCAGGCTGCTGCTGGCATGGTATTCGGCGCCACCGGCGTACCGCGGCGTGGCCGCGAACTGGAAGTCGATGAAGTCGAAACCGGGCCCGTAGACCACTCCGTACGGACCCTTGATCACGATCATGTTCTCGATCAGCCGCGAATCGATCTTGCTGAGCGCCGTGTCCAGGTCCTGGCGGGCCGGGAACCAGTACGAGCCGCTGGCCAGCAAGCGGCCGATCCGCTGCGAGCGGACGCGCGGGTCGGTGACGATCGGTGTGCGCTGCTGGACGCGGATGCCCGGACTGTACAGCGACTTGCCGAGCAGGTTGCCGCCGTCCGTCGATACTCGAAAGTTGCCTTCCGACCCAAAAATCAGCTCGCTGCCAACTAGCGGGGGCGGCGCACCGCGGGATTGCTGAATCAGGCTGCGGCGGACCTCCGGCGAAGCGAAAATTTCCTGAGCCAACTGCTCGGCCGCCGCCGGCCGCTGCACGCCGAAACTGGGGATCACCGGAGGCGTCGGCTGAAGCGGCGGCTGCAGCAAGTTCAAGCTGGCGGGAAGCACCTGGTCGTGGTGGCCGTCAAGGTCGTCGTTCCCGGTCGGCTCGGCCAGGGAATCGTCCGTGGCGGGCTGCTGCTGGTCGTCCAGATGCCAGCGGATGGGCACGTCCGTCTTGTAGGGAACGGGGGCGGGCACGAGACATTCGTCCGCGGACGACGGTTCCACCGCTATGGCGAGAATCAGCAGAGCAGCCGCAAGCCTGATCGAAAAGGGTCGCATCCTGCTCCCTCGCTCGTTGGACCGGCACCTGCGCCAAATCCACCACGCATCATTGACGAAACACATGGTCGGCCGCACAACCGGCTAACGGATCTGTTCGACCGTCTGAAGCCTTACCTCAAAGCGCGACTAGCGGACAAGCTGCCGCCGGCGCGCAGCGACCTAAACGGCTGCATTACCGCTACTCCAGGGAGTATCGGCAAAACCGCTGCCACCAGCATAACTTTTTGCCTGGCGAGCCGCTAGTTGCAGTCGTACATGCCCCAGTCCAGGTACTGGGGCCCCCTGGTTCTCACGTAGAGTTTCTTGCCCTGGCATGTGCAGACGAATTCATCATGATTCGGACCCGGACCGCATAGGCCCGCTGGCCTGACGGCCTCAGGCAACTGGTGCGGGCCGAACTGCCGGACCACTGGAGAGTTTTGCTGAGGTAGATACATGGTGGGACGTTCCCTCGATTGATGCGAGAAATGTGACGAGGCTCCGGCCTATTTTTGTTCCGCCGATACGGGCGTGCAGGAAAAATTGGTATCAAACGCGGGCATCCGGCCGTACTTGCACCAGTAGGTACTAGTCAGCCAGTTACACCAGCAGTTGCTGGCAGCGACCTGGGCGTTGGACGTTGCGGAAACCTGGCCGGACGGGCGGACCACCGGACGTGACTGTACGGGTAAGTGCATGGTAAGGACTCCTCTGGGGTTGGGGGGGTACGCAAACACAAACCGAGAAACAAGGGGCTGACGCCCCCCGCTCGCCTTGATCGCCTGATCGCCGAGAAACAGGGGGCTGACGCCCCCCGCTCGCCTTGATCGCGGAGAAACAGGGGGCTGACGCCCCCCGCTCGCCTTGGTCGCCTAATCGGTCTCCCACGAGCGAAGCTGTCCGACGGTCACCGGCACCACGCCGCTGACGTCGATCGTCAGCAAATACACCTGCCGAGCTTCCTCCAAACGACGTAGCGGATTGAAAAACGTCAACTCCACGTCCCAGCAGTCCGAGCCGGGACGACAAATCGCACTCCGCTGCACTCGCACTCCAGACAAACGGCGGTCGAACGCCGTTTGATCCCGCCGGCGAGCGCCGGAAAACAGCTTCTGAAACACGCTGGCCACCTGATGCAGGTTCGTGGCACTGTAGTTCAGCGCCCGATCCTGAGCGGTCAGCCCCAGGTTGCGGAACTCATGGTAAATCCGCTGGGCATACGCCCGCAAGCCGCGCCGAGTCGCATGGTGCAACCACCCTGGTCCATTCGACAATCCCAGCCTTTCCGAAACCGCGCCGACGATGCTGTCCAACGTCCAGTTGTACGTGCCTCGCAAGTCGGGTTCGACCACCGGCACGATCTGTCCGCTAAGTAACCGCTGCTGGCCAACGATGCGTCCCGAAATCGCCACCAGGTACAGGTCGTCTTCCGGCATGGCGGCCACCGTGCTCTCCCCGCCCGCTTCCGCGGCCACACCCACCAGCTCCGCCTCGGACGGGTCCCCCACCGCGACGTGTTCTTCCTGTTCTTCGTCCACTTCGCACGAATGCGGAACGATCTGCTCGCCCAGAAATTCGATCAGCCGCCGGTACCCCGCGGCCGCGAATGACGCAGCGGGCCGGATGGCGTAGATCGGCGTCGCGTCCTGGACCAGCAGCCAGGTCAGCCCTTCGGCACGGTAAAGATCCATTCCGAAACGCGGTGCGGGGAAACGTCTGCCCGCGGATTGGTCAACCGCATCCGGGCTGCACAGCCAGTTGACCCATTCGTCGCCCGCCAAGTGCCGCAGCAACTCCTTTGCGACCTCCGGCGGACCCTCCAGGCACTGGGCATACAAGTCGCGATTGGCTTCGGTTCCGAAGTCATAGGCCAACTGTCCCAGGGCAAACACCAGGCCCGACGGTTGCCCACCGCCGCCGCCACCGCAGCCGCATGCCGCCGGGCTGACGCTGGCCGCTGGGTTGACGCTGGCCGCCGGACTGGCGCTGGTCACTGGGTAGTGAACCGACATCGGGCTGGTGCCGGTCGCCGGGCTGGTGCTGGAGGCGGGGACTTGGGCCGGCGGCTGGTCGTAGCTCGGGCGTTCGCCGGGGACCGATTCCAGGGGGTCGTTCATTGTCGGTTGAACTCCAAGGAGAATCTTCTGCAAGGCACCCGCCACATTCACGCGTCCGGCCAGCAACCGGCGACAATCGGGCACCGGCCGCTGCCGGCAGTCGACCGCCGTGCTCAAAATGGCCTCGCGCACCTGCCGCGCGTCTGTCCGTCGAAGTCGCTGCCACTGCACGCTCAACAGCAGCGCCGCCAGCGCGGCCACCTGAGGTGTCGCGAAACTGGTTCCGCTATGAACGTCCGTCCCGCCGCCCGGCGTGGCTCCCACCACGTTCTCGCCCAACGCCAGCACACCCTGAGGCCGATAGGCGTGACCCCAGTTGCTGAAATCGAGCGGCTCGCCGGCCGCGTCCATCGCTCCCACTACGAGCACCGTGGGAACCGCCGCGGGCACGTGCAGGCACGGGCAACCCTCGTTCCCCGCCGCCGCCACCAGCAGCACGTTGTTCTTTGCACACGACTCAACGGCCCGCGCCAGCACCGGCTCGGCCTGCCCTGATCCGTCGAGCTGGCCTCCGCTGATGTTGATCACGCTGGCTCCCGCCGCCAAGGCCCGCTCAATGGCTCGCGCCAGGTCCAACTGCGAACAGGGCCTCAAATTGCCGCCGGGGGCCGGCTGAAACACAGGAATCAGCAGGCCGCTGCATCCCGGCGCTCCACCCTCCAGCGGACTCCCAGGCTGGCCAAAAATCAAACTCGCCACATGGGTGCCGTGACGCAGGTGTGCCGCCTGACCGGAGCTCTCCCCAGCAGAACGCTCGCCCAGCACGGTCAGTTCAGCGCCGGCAAAGCACGGATGAGCCAGATCGGCCGGACCGTCCAGCACGGCCACCCGCACGCGACGGTCTCCGCGCGTGTAGGGCCAGACCAGACTCAGGTCGGTCGCGAATGACTCGGAGGCAGCCGGCGCAACGATCACAAGTGGCACTCATCCAGCGGGAGTCCAACCCGACCTGTTTACGCAAGCTGCCCCCCACGGTTAGTGAGTTTAGTTAGGCTGGCGTGACTGGGCAAGAAAAAAGCTTTGGAAGTTTCGGAGTTAATTGGTGGAGCGATTGTCCCCAATCGCTCGGCCGGCGGACCGCCGGACCGCGCATCCCTGGGGAACCGCCGCGGCATGAGCGTCGTGCTGAGCGAATCGCTCGGCCGGCGGACCGCCGGACCGCGCATCCGGGCCGTTGGCCCGTAAGACCCGATTGGGGACAATCGGGCTACACAAGGCTTACCTACTCCTGCGACCAGTCTGCCAACTGCCGCTGGATTTCCTCCCAGGTAAGCGACACGAGAGGAACCGTAGGTCGGTTGAGCAGGTCGAGATCGCGATCCAGTTGGGGTCGGCGAGCCTGTTCGACTTCGTCCTCCAGTGCCACCAGCCAGGCGGGCACGTCCAGGCCGACGCCGGTCGGTGACTGGGCCAGCCGGTCGACCGCTTGTTGCAATACCGCGAACGCCTGGTCGCGCTGATCGGACCAGAGCGCCGGTTCGACCAGCCACCGCATCCGGTCGACGTACATGGGCCGCACGAAGCGTTCGGCCAACCGGTCGGCGATGGTGGGCATCTGCATGGCGTGCGTGCGCTGCAATTCGGCCAGGCGGGTCAGATACGCCTCGGCCTCCTCGTCCACCCGTTCCGTGACCGCCTCGCGCCAGATGCGGGCGGCTTCCTCGTTGCCGTGGCGGACCAGGATGCCGTGAGCCAGAACGTATGGTTTCAGGTTCCAGCAGACCCGGTCGTAGCGGGTGCGCAGGCGGAGAAAGTCGAGCAGCGTGTACAGCATCGAGCCGTGGTCCGACTGCGTCGTGGTGCTGTTGTAGTCCCGGTACTCGGCGTAGTTCTCGGCCACCGATTCCAGGATCAAGGTCAGCATCTCGACCGCCTCGCGCCTCGGCAGCTCGGTATCCAGTTCGCGGATCAGCCGCGGAGCTTCCTCATCCGGGCACGTCCGCTCCAGCCGCCTCAACCAGGCGTCGGTTCCCTGATGCAGAATGGCCCGTAGGTTGCCGAGATTCAGGAAGGTCTGCGTGAACAGCTCCTCGCCATATTTCTGGATGAACGGGACCAGGTTCCTCCAGACGCGGCGGTCATTGAGTTTCTCCAGGACTGAAATCCGGAGCGTGCGGCTGTGTGCCAGCCAGATCGAGAGCAGCGATTCGGACACCTGTTCCAGGCAGTCGATCAGTACCCGGCAGCGCGTCTCGGGGTCGAACTGTGCCGCGGGCCAGGTCTGTGACGAGGTGACAATCGCCTGGATGACCGCCCGGTAGCCGGTCTTGAACAGGGCGTCAAAGTCGGTGACCGCGCCGGGGCCGACCGGATTGTTGCGCTCCATGTGGCGAGCGGTTTCGATCAGTTGGCAGCATTCCCGCAGCAAGCCCAGTTGGGGCAACCAGGCCAGCAGATCCTGAATGCCTTGTTGCCGGACGCGCGCATCGACAACCACCGCCGGCTCGCCACCCTTGGACAGCGGGACGTACAGCAAGGGGCGGGCGGCCAGGGAGTCTCGCAGCAGGGGCCAGGTCCGCCGCACACCGGCCTCGTCGCCGCGCAGCAAATCGCGGAAAGTGGCGACCAGCAGCCGCTCGTCGTCGGGCTGCTGGGGGCCGGCCGCGGCCTGCGCGTCCGCCCTGGCCAGTTCGGCCGCTTCCGCCGCGGCCCGCAACCAGCGGCAAGCATCGGCCGTCAGCACCAGGCAGGACATCGCCCGTTCCAGCAGCGAGTCCTTGATCGTCCGCCGGCGATCGTATTCCACCATCGAATCGTGATCGGCCGCCACGATCGGCAACCGGTACTCGTGAACCGCTCTCAGCAGACGCATCAATCCTTCGCGGTTCAGCTCGGCCTGCGCCAGCCAGCGCCGCAAGTCGCCGGCCCGCGTGACCAATTCGTCCGCGTCCGGCGGCTGCCCGTCCTGCAGGCTGCCGATCAGTTCGCGGCAGACGGCCACCAGGCGCCACAGCCGGGCCAGGGTGGAGAGGAACGACAGTCGCGCGCCCAGCCGCTGGGATTCGCGCGCCAGGGCGTCGTCCGAGCTGAGATCCTGTTCGAACACCGCGCCGTCGATGCCGTCATCCGTGCTGTCCCGGAAGACGACGTCCTGGTAGGCCGCGTCGAACAGACCTTCGGCCGACTCATCCGCCTCGTCGTCCCGGTCGGTTCGCACCGCGGATTCGCCCAGCGTGCTCGAGTGGCTGCCGTCTTGCCCCAGGGCGAAACTGGGCGGAATCCAGTAGGTTTCGGCATTGGCCTCCAGAAAGTTGAAGAAGCGGCAGACCATGCGCCAGGCCGGCCGCTGCAGCTCGGCCTGCTCCGGGCCCGCGCACTTGCGGCGTACGGCCAGCAGCCAATGCTGGGCCAGCCGGCAAAAGGAAGTCGGGCCTTGTTCCAGCGGCACGCGGTCGACCTGCCCCAGCCAGTGCATCAGCAGCGCTCGAGCCGAGACGAAATCGCCGTGCTCCAGCAACGATTCCACCACCAGCGCGTAAGCCCTGGGTGAATCGAACATCTCGGCATGGGGAGCCCAGAAGCGCACGTCGCCCGCCGCGGCACCGGCCTTCTGCCACAGATCCAACCCCTCGGCCACCTTCTCGGCCGCATGAAACGATTGCTGCGCGTCCTCGCAGTCCACCGAGGACACTTCGTGCACCGCGAACTGCCGCCACCAGCCTACCGTATCTTGAAACTCGTGCCGGATCCGTTCGCACAGGGCTTGCTGGTCGTGGGCGGCTGCCTCCCTCCAGATCTCGGCGTACAGCGCGAAGACCTGTTCCATCAGTTCGACCAGCTCCTCCACGCGATGGTCCACGACGCTGTTTTCGGCCGCCGCAAACAGGCTGAAGTGGCCGTCGTAACCGAGGATGTTCCAGGGGTCGACCACGGCCCCGCACTCGATCGCCCGCCGCAGCGTGTTCATCAGCCGCGGCAGCACCTCGGCCGCCCGCTCCAGCCGGCCAGCCGCCACGTGATCGCGGCCCTCGGTCAGCCAGCATTCCATCTGGCTGGTCATGCAGGCCGAGGCGGACGGGACCACGGCCGCCTCGCGAGCCGCCGCTTCGCAGCGTCCCAGGCGGGCGTACATCCGGGCCAGGTGAACGTGCTGCAACTGCTGCGCTCGCCGCCGAGCCAGCTTGGAGTTCAAGTGCTGGCGAGCGCCGCCGAAGGCTTGCTGCCGCTGCTGGCATTCGGCCCGCAGCCGCGTGGCGTGCGCGCCCTCGATGCGGTCCAGGAGCCGTTTGTAGAACTCGTCCCGGCAGCCCGCGATCCGCGGCAGCAGCCGGGCCAGGGTGACAGTCGAGTCGTGCGTGTCCGGACCGCTGCCACTGATCCCGGACGACATCAGGATCGTGCCCGCCAGAACCGCCCCGGCTTCAAACAGCAACTCCGCCGGCGGAGCGTCCGTCGCCTGCTCGATCCGGCACAGCAAGGCGTCCAGGGTTACCTGTTGCAGCACGAACCGGCCGTAGCGGGCTTGCCCGTCCAGGTGATGCGGGTCCCACTGGCCGAAGTGGTAGTTTTGCCGCTTGTGAACCGGGTGGTCAAAATCGTAGGCCCGCGGGTCCAACGCCACTTCGTCCAGCATGTCGAGATCGAAGTAAGCCGCCCGCAGCAGATCCTCGTCCGTGGCTCGCAAGACGGTCAACGCCGTCGCCACTAACTGCTCGTACGGCCCGACGGCCACTCCCGCGTCCCGCACGTACAACGGAACCGGGCGCACCCACTCGTGCGCATACGGTTCGCCCTTGTGCGTTTCGAGCGTGGCGACCGGCCGGTGCCCGACATAATCGTTGAGCTGCCGGATCGCGCCGGCCGTGATCCGCTCCGATTCCTCCCAGGAGCCGCCCTGCCGCAAGACGGCCTCGAACACCCGACCGACGAAGAATGAGTTGAACAGCAGCTCGTCCGACTGGTGCGCCAGCAGGTCGCGGTGAAACTGGCGGTAGGCGGGCAGCACGTGGCGAAACGCCAGGTCCAGGACGGCGGCGGCTTGCCCCACGTCGCGGAAGGCGGCGTTCTCGCCGGGCAACTGTTCCAGTCGCCGCTGCAAGAGCCCGGCGACGATCCGCCACGGGCTCCGGGCCTCCTCGTCCGAGGATACCTCGCCCCCCCCGGACGTTCCGGTCGAACCCGTTTGTCCGACAGAAGCAGCCGCCACGGCAAATACGCGGTTCAAGCTGGCCAGCATCGGCCCGTCGGCCGCTCCCGACGAGAAATTCACATAGCCGACGACCTGGGCCAGGTCCCGGTTGACCGCGGGGTCAACATCCGGCAATCGTACAGCATCAAATTCGCCTGCCATAAACCTCGGCCCAAGTCGTGCTCGAACGAGCCCCATGGTAGGCGTCACCGGCCAGATGGTCCAGCGGTACAGCGGGGCAGTGGCCTGCCCCGCACCCCCTGACAGAAAGCGTCTGCGGACAGGGGTTTGCCAATTCGCCGTCCGGAAAACTTCGTGCGTTCCCGCGGGGATTGGAGTATGATCAAGCAGGGTCGCGGGCCGGCAAGGAGTGGCGGCGTGGCGATCTCGGAGGCAGGCAGTTTACCCAGAGGTGGCAATTATTTGTGGGCGAGGCATCGCATGCGCTGCAAACCGAAGCGGAAGAGCCAGGTCGCGGTGACCCGGCTGTGGGTTCTACTCCTGCTGGCGACGTTCATGGCGGGGCTTGTGGGTGGCCCGGCCGCCGCACAGCAGTCGCGGTATGCGAGCACGCTGATTTCGGCCGAGGCGGCTCAGACGTATGGACTCCGGCGGGCCTGGTACACGCATGCCGAGATCGATCGGGCTCGCGGGCGGCTGGGCAGTATCACCCCGCACATCAGTTCGGTTGACGGTCACACGGTGTTCGAGGTGACTTACAACGGCGGTTCGCTCGAATTCTCCGAACGCCAACTGGATCCGTTTGGACGCCCCTGGGGCGTGGACGGAGCTCGGAAGCTGGCCGACGCCAAGCTGGAGGAACTGAAGGCGGCCAAGCTGGATCCCAAGCTGGTGACGCACGTAGTGCCCAAGATCACGCTGTATGTGGTCAGCGATCGGGCGATGGTTCAGGCTCTGGACGGCGAATCCGGCCGCAGCCGCTGGATGTTGCGGGTGGGCAAGCGCGATTATCCCACGTTGGAAGTGGGGGCCAACGACCGGTACGTCGGCATCGTCAACGGCTCGACCCTGTATGTGCTGGACGCCAACACGGGGGAACTGGCCTGGCAGCGCGACGTGGTCAACGTGCCTGGCGCGGGGCCGGCCCTGTCCGACGAGTTGGTGTTCGTGCCGATGGTCAACGGCGCGGTGGAGGCGTATTACCTGAACGATCCGCGGCGGGCTCCCTACATCTTTGCCTCGCATGGCCGGGCGCTGATTCAGCCCACGGTTTCGGCCGCCAGCGTGGCCTGGCCGACCGATGTCGGGCACGTGTACGTGGGCCGGGCGAACGAGCGGGGCATTCGCTATCGGCTGGAAGCCAAGCGGACCATCGTCTCCCGTGTGTCGCATCTGGCTCCGACTTCCCTGTTTGTGACCTCCATTGACGGCTTTGTGTATTGCATTCAGGAGATCAGCGGCAACATAACCTGGCGCTACTCGACGGGCGAACCGATCAGCCAGTCGGCCATTCCGATCGGCGACTCCGTGTACGTGATCACGGATACCCAGTGGTTGTATGCGCTGGATGCCGCCACCGGGCAACAGAAATGGTCGTCGCCCCGCGTCGCTGGCTTCGTCTCGGCCAGTACCGATCGAGTGTATGTCGTGGGCGTTACCGGCGGTCTGGATATTCTGGACGCCGCTTCGGGCGGGCGCCTCGGCACGCTGCCGGGCGTGATCGACGACATGAAAGTGGCCAATCAGCTCACCGACCGGATCTACCTGACGACTCCCACCGGCATTATCCAGTGCCTGCATGAAGAGCGGCAACGTTTTCCATTGCTGCATGCGGCGGCCGCCGAGGCGGCCACGCAGAAGCCGGAAGTCAAGCAGCAAGGGCTGGAACAGCAGCCCGCGGCGGCGCCCCAGCAGCCGCAGGATCCGTTCGGGGGCGGCGCGAAGGATCCGTTCGGCGGGGGCGGCAACGATCCGTTCGGCGGCGGTGCGAACAAGGATCCATTCGGTGGTGGCGCCGGTGGCGGCCAACCCGCTCAGGACCCGTTCGGCGGCGGCGGGAACGCGAACCCGTTCGACTAATCATTCTGGCCACCTTGACCTCGGCCGCCGGAGTGCTTAAACGTGGAAAGTTTGGGCCCCGAACTTTCCGCGAGTCACCCATGGAATCTCCACGCATCCGCCGCGCGCTGATCAGCGTCAGCGACAAACTGGGCCTGGCCGACTTCGCCCATGGCCTGGAGGCCTGCGGCGTGGAGATTTACAGCACCGGAGGCACTCGCCAGTATCTGCTCAGCCAGGGCGTCGAAGTCCGCGACGTGGCCACGTACACGGGCTTTCCGGAGTTGATGGGCGGCCGGCTGAAGACCCTGCATCCGAAGGTTTTCGGCGGCATTCTCGCTCGCCGCCACCGGCCCGAAGACATGGAAGCCCTGGAAGAGCACGGCATGCACGCCTTCGGGCTGGTGGCCGTGAATCTGTATCCGTTCGAAGCCACGATCTCCCGGCCGGGAACGACGGTCGAGGAGGCGATCGAACAGATTGACATCGGCGGTCCCAGCTTGATCCGCGCGGCGGCCAAGAACCACCGGGACGTGACCGTCGTCACTCGGCCGGAGCAGTATTCGCAGGTGCTCAGCGAAGTGGAAGTTCGCGGCGGCACGACGGCCGAAACGCGTCGCCGGCTGGCGGCCGACGCCTTCGCCTTGACCGCCGTGTACGATCGGGCGATCGCCGGCTACTTCGCCGGAGAGCTGGGAGAAGGCCCGTTCCCGGCCAACTTGAATCTGGCCTTCCGCCGCAAGTGCGAGCTGCGGTACGGGGAGAATCCACACCAGAAGGCGGCCCTGTACAGCCAAATCGGGCTGCGCGGTCCGAGCCTGGTGGCCGCCCGCCAGTTGAACGGCAAGGAACTGTCGTACAACAACCTGCTGGATCTGGACAGCGCCCTGGCAATCGTCCGCGGGTTCGCCGATCCGGCGGTCGCCGTGATCAAGCACAACAATCCCTGTGGTGCGGCCACGGCGGAGACGTTAAGCGTGGCCGCGCAAAAGGCGCTGGATGGCGATCCGCTGAGTGCCTTCGGATCGGTGCTGGCCTTCAACCGCACGGTCGACGTGGCGACGGCCGAAGTGCTGGCGGCGCCGGGGTTGTTCGTGGAAGCGATTGTGGCGCCCGACTATGCCGCGGCCGCGGTCGGCATCCTGACCACGCGCCCCAAATGGAAGACCAATGTCCGGCTGATGCAGGTCGGCAAACTGGACGCCCCGCCTTTCCCCACCCATTACCGGCACATCGACGGGGGCCTGCTGCTGCAGGACGCGGACGTGCTGCCCGACCTGGAGCATCACTGGAAGGTGGTCACTCAGGCGCAGCCCGATGCGTCCCAGTGGGACGAGTTGCGTTTCGCCTGGGCGCTGGTCCGAGCGGTCAAGTCGAATGCGATCGTGCTCTCGCAGGACCGGGCCCTGTGCGGCGTCGGCGCGGGGCAGATGAGCCGGGTGGATTCGGTCGAGATCGCCATCCGCAAGGCGGCCGCCCGGGCCGCCGGCTCGGTCCTGGCCTCCGACGCCTTCTTTCCCTTCCCGGATTCCATCCAGCAGGCGGCCGCCGCCGGCATCGCCGCCATCATCCAGCCTGGCGGCTCGCGCAACGACGACGAAGTGATCGCCGCCTGCAACCAATTCCACTTGCCGATGGTGTTCACCGAACGGCGGCATTTCAAGCACTAAGCTTTCGCTCCGATAGTTGCCTTTCGCTCCGATAGTCGCCTTTCGCTCCGCGAAAGTTGCGGGCGCCGGAGTGAAGGTTTCGATTCGCGGTGAAAGCGGATTCGAGTTTCACGCTACTTTCGCGGAGCGAAAGGCGACAAGGACTCAGTCTGTCACTTCTGGCTGCCGCCCTACTTCGAATCCCGCCGGCTTGCCCGGCGGATCGTTCGGCTTCGTACTACAGCGCACGCCGCGCTCTCCCCCCTTTTCAAATCCCGCCGGCTTGCCCGGCGGGGATCTCAAGTGGTGGGCCAGCCGCGAGTTAGTGAGAAACCGAACAATCCGCCGGACAAGCCGGCGGGATTTGGGAGCGCTCTCCCGACGTGTGTTCGGTAGTGAGAAACCGAACAATCCGCCGGGCAAGCCGGCGGGATTCGCGAGCGGTCGCACGGTAATGATGCGGTCGCCATCGATCACAGGACGGATGACCGCGAGAGCCAGTGGCTGATACTGGCTTGGAAGCTCGAACCACCGTGAACGTTTACGCGGAACGAAAGGCGAGGATTCCGCCACTTTCGCGGAGCGAAAGGCGACAATTGCGGAACGAAGGGCGAGGATTCCGCTTCTTTCGCGGAGCGAAGGGCGACAACTGCGGAGCGAAAGGCGACCAGGGGTGAGTGGGTCACCTTGTCTACGCGGCGTGACGAGAATTATGATCCAGGCTGGAAAAGTGCCGGCCACACCAGGAACACATGATGAATGACCTTTCCGGCCCGGAGCTGCTGGCACCAGCGGGTGACTGGGACTGTGCTCGCGCGGCCATCGAGAACGGAGCGGACGCGATCTATTTCGGCCTGGATTGCGGTTTCAACGCCCGGGCTCGGGCGGCGAACTTCGCGCCGGCCGACTTGCCGCCGCTGATCGAACTGCTGCATCGCCGCGGCGTGCGCGGTTACGTGACGCTCAATACACTGGCTTTTTCCAGTGAGCTGCTCCAACTGGAAGAGGTCGTCCGTCAGGTGGCGTCCGCAGGGACTGATGCCGTGCTTGTGCAGGACCTGGGGGTCGCGCGGCTGGTCCGCGCCGTCTGCCCCAACCTGGACATCCACGCCTCGACGCAGATGACTCTGACCAGCGGCGAGTGCCTGGCGGTGGCCGCGGAATTGGGCGTGCGGCGAGTGGTTCTGGCCCGCGAGTTGTCGCTGGCGGAAATCGCCCGCATCCGCCGGCAGACCGAGCTGGAACTGGAGGTGTTCGTGCACGGCGCGCTGTGCGTGGCCTACTCCGGTCAGTGCTTGACCAGCGAATCGCTGGGCGGCCGCAGCGCCAACCGCGGGCAGTGCGCCCAGGCCTGCCGGCTGCCGTACGAACTGGTGTGCGACGGCCGCGACGTCGACCTGGGACCGGTCCGCTATCTGCTGAGTCCGCAGGACCTGGCGGCCTACGATCTGGTGCCCGATCTGATCGCGGCTGGCGTGGAGGGCTTCAAGATCGAAGGCCGGTTGAAAACGCCGGAGTACGTCGCCAACATCACTCGGCATTATCGCCGCGCGATCGACGAGGCGTGTGCGGGCCGGCCGGTGCATTTCGCCGCCGACGAGGTGCGCGAGATGGAGCTGTCGTTCTCGCGCGGCTTCTCGCCTGGCTGGCTGCACGGCTGCGACCACAAGATGCTTGTGCCCGGATTGAGTTCGGCCAAGCGGGGCGTGTTGCTGGGGCAGGTGGAACGGGTGCGAGGGGAACGTGTCGTGGTGCGGCTGGCCGCTCCCGTGGCGCCTGGCGACGGAGTGGTGTTTGAAGGCGACCGCGCCGCCGGCCAGGAGCAGGGAGGCCGAGTGTATCATGTGCGCTCCCAAGGCCGGTTGGTGACCGAGCCGGTGGTGGACGGCACGGTCGAGTTGAGCTTCGAGCGGTCGGCGATTGACGTGGAACGGCTGTCGCCGGGCCAGCAGATCTGGAAGACCGACGACCCACGGCTGACGCAGCGTCTACGCAAGTCGTTCGCCGGACCCGACCCGCGGCGACGAGTTGCCTTGCGGCTGGAAGTCGAGGCGGCGGTGGGCCAGCCGCTACGGATACGAGGCCGAGCCGGCTCAGGCGCGACGTGTGAACTGGCTTCGGCCGAACCGCTGGTCGCGGCCAACAAACACCCGCTGACCGACGAACTGTTGCGGCAGCAGTTGGGCCGGCTGGGCGGCACGGTGTATGAGCTCACCGGGTTGGAAGCCCGACTGGAAGGCGGGCCGATGGTGCCGTTGAGCGTGCTGGGGAAGCTGCGCCACGAGCTGGTGCGGCAACTGGACGCCTCGGTTGCCTCGCCGCCACGCCGACGCCTGGCGCCCAGCTCGGTGGTCGCCGACCTGCGGGCCGCTTTGCCGTCTGACGGCGCTACCAGCGGCGGACCGCCCTCTCTGCACGTGCTCTGCCGCTCGCTGGACCAACTGCAAGCGGTGCTCGACTGCGGCGTCGCCAGCGTGCTGGCCGATTTTCAAGACATCCGCCAGTATCGGCGGGCCGTGCCGCTGGCGCGCCGCGCCGCGGCCAGCATTCTGTTGGCCACGCCCCGAATCCAGAAGCCGGCCGAACTGGGGATCTTTCACGCGCTGCATCGGCATGCGGCGGACGGAATCCTGGTTCGCAACCTGGCCGGGCTGCGGTTCTTCACCTCGCTGGGCGTCCCGGTGGTCGCCGACTACTCCCTGAATGCCGCCAACGAACTGACGGTCGACTACCTGCGCCGATCGGGCGCCGGCCGCGTGACCGCTTCCTACGACTTGAATCGCGAGCAGTTGCTGGATCTGGTGGCCAGCGTGCCGCCGGCCTGGCTGGAGGTGGTGATCCACCAGCACATGCCGATGTTCCACATGGAGCATTGCGTGTTCTGCGCGGTCCTGTCGCCGGGAACCAACAAGACCAATTGCGGTCGGCCGTGCGACGAGCATCTGGTGGAACTGCGGGATCGGATCGGGATGCAGCATCCGTTGAAGGCCGACGTCGGCTGCCGCAACACGCTGTACAACGCCACCGCTCAGAGTGCGGCCGAGGTGGTGCCGGCCCTGCTGGAACGGGGCGTGCGGAACTTCCGGCTGGAGCTGCTGGACGATGCGCCGCCAGCGGTGCCCGCCACGATCCAACTGTACCGCGACCTGCTGGCCGGCCGCGTGCGTGGCAAGGAAGTCTGGAAGCGGTTGCAGGCCTCGAACCGTGTCGGCGTCACGCGCGGCACGCTGGAGGAACGCCGCGATCCGCTGGCGCTGTTGTGAGCGACCGTTTGAGGCGGTCCTGCAAACGAGGATCGGGTTCTCCAGCGGTTCGACGGCAAACTGTGATTCGAGTACAATCCATCTGGTACGAGTAGCTGATTTCACGGATTACTCGGCCTGCGCTGGAGTGGGAAGAGAGCCTGACATGTTAAGCGATGAGACCCTGGCCCGATATCGGCAAATGACCACTTCGGAGCGACTGAAGCTCACCATGGAAATGATTCGCGAGAACACGCCTTATCTGCTTCAGGGACCATCGGAGGTGGTCCACCGGCGCTTCGAGCTCCTGCGCCGCGAGAACGATTTGCGAAACGAACGCTTGCTGGTGGCATTCGCGCACATTGGACGATGCGATGAACGAGCTGAACGACGCCCTGCGGAGTGTCGCGGAGCTGTTCCACTTGATGGAGATTCCGTACGTATTGATGGGCGGGATCGCGGTCCGGGCCTACGGCATTCCGCGGCCAACCTATGACGTCGACTTCACGGCCGCCGTTTCCCGCGATCGGCTGCCGGAGCTGTTTCGCCGTGTCGAGGAGCGCGGCTTTGCCGTTCCAGAAGCGTACCAATCTGGTTGGGTGGACCGGGTCGCAAGCTTTCCTTTGGTGAAGTTCCGAAAATACCTCGGTGAGAACAGCCTTGATATCGACGTGTTCTTGGCGGAGTCGGCCTTTCAGCACTGCGTCATATCGCGCGGTCGTCAAGAAGATGTTGAGAACTTTCTCGTTCGCTTGGTGACTCCTGAGGATTTGGTTCTACTTAAGCTCATCGCCAGCCGTCCTCGCGATCTGGCCGATATTGCGGATGTTCTGTTCGTGCAAGTTCAACTGGACGCTTGGTGCACGCTGGGCGCGGCGCGATGACCGTGGTTTCGCGGATTAACCAAACTTGATACAAGAGCAATTCGAGTTGATGTACCCGGCGCCCAGAGCGTCAGCGCGCGTACTGCAACGAGTCGTCCATCTCCACTTTCCCCAGCCGTGATCTGCCCCTCAACCGCTCCCGAATGATTCACTCCTTCTCGCTCGTCCTGGCCAGCCGCAACGTGAAGAAGGCGCGGGAGATGGCCGCGCAACTGCAGCCGCTGGGCATCCCGCTGCTCGACCTGTCCCAGTTCCCCCAGGCGCCGGTGGTCGACGAGACGGGTACAACGTTCGCGGAAAACGCCGAGCTGAAAGCGGTCGAAACGGCCCGGGCCCTGGGCCAGTGGACGCTGGCCGACGACAGCGGGATCGAAATCGACGCCCTGGGCGGCGCGCCGGGCGTCTACTCGGCCCGCTTCGCCGGTCCCGACGCCACCGACGAGGCGAACAATCTCAAACTGCTGGCCGAGCTGCGGGGCCTGCCGCCGGAGCGGCGCGGGGCCCGCTACGTCTGCCACCTCGTGGTGGCCGACCCCCAGGGGCAAGTCCGAGCGCATGTTCACGGACAATGCCGCGGCCAGATCCTGGAGGACTACCGCGGCTCGCAAGGCTTCGGCTACGATCCGCTGTTCCTGATCCCGGAGTATCACCGCACGTTCGGCCAGTTGAGCCTGGCCGTGAAGACGTGCCTCAGCCATCGCGCTCGAGCGTTCGAGAAACTGCTGCCCGCATTGGCGGCGCTCAGCCGCACCTCGTAAACAATACGCCACGAGCGAACAATACTTCAAGCAAGGAACGTCGCATGATGCTGGCTGGCAAGACAGCGCTCGTCACCGGAGCGGGCCGCGGGATCGGGCGAGGCTGCGCACTGGAACTGGCCCGAGCCGGCGCGGATCTGGTGCTCAACGACCGTCCCGGCAGCCCGGACCTGGACGCGACGGCGCTGGAAATCCGCCAGCTCGGCCGCACGGTGCACTGCCTCGCCGCCGATGCGTTCAGCCGTGCCGGCTGCGAACAGTTGGCCGCCGCCGCGTTCGAACTGGGCGGCCGGATCGACATTCTGATCAGCAATCCGGCGTATAGCCGCCGGGCCAGCTTTCTGGATTACGATCCGGCCGAATTCGAACGAGTGGTTGCCGGCACGCTGACCGCCGGGTTTCACATCAGCCAGTTGGTGGCCCGGCACCAGGTGGCCACCGGCGGCGGTGGCAAGATCGTGTTCATCTCCAGCGTGCAGGCTCGGCTGCCGCTGGCCCAGAGCGTGGCGTACAACGCCGCCAAGGCTGGCCTGAACCACATGGCCCGCACAATCGCCACGGAGCTCTCGCCGCACCGGATCAACGTGAATGTGATCGAACCCGGCTGGACCGACACGCCGGGCGAACACGCGGCGTTCGGCGACGAAGCGATCCAGCGCGAGGGTGCCCGACTGCCCTGGGGCCGCCTCGGCACGCCAGCGGACATTGGACGAGCGGCCGTGTTCCTGGCCTCGGACGCCGCCGACTACATTACCGGCGCCACCTTGTGCGTGGACGGCGGCTTCCGCTTCAAGGACTGCCGCTAGCGCCCGCTCTCTACTCGCGAGCCTTCAGCCAGCCTTGGCTCCGCAGCCAGCGCTCGCAGCTCTCCGGCCATGTGCTGCACGGATGCTCCGACGGGCGCAGGCCGAACCCATGGCCGCCGCTGGCATACACATGCAGTTCGGCGGGAACCTTGGCCTTCTTCAGGGCCAGGTAGAGCGCGATGCTATTCTCCGGACCGATCCGGTCGTCCCCAGCGTGCGCGAAAAAGATCGGCGGCGTCTGCTCCGTGACCCGGATCTCAGGCGAAAGCCCTTCGCCTTCGTTCAGGTAAGCGGGGTAGACCAGCACCGCGAAATCCGGCCGGCAACTTGCCTGGTCCGCGGCGTCCACCGGTTCGTACTGTCGCTGATCGAAATTCGTGCAGGCGGCCGCCGACAGGTGCCCGCCAGCGGAGAAGCCCAGGATGCCGATCCGCCGTGGATCGATCTTCCACTCGGCCGCTTTCGACCGCACCACGCTGAGCGCTCGCTGCGCGTCCTGCAGCGGAGCCAGATGCTTCGGCAGGTCGGCCCGCCGCGGCACGCGGTACTTGAGCACGATGGCCGTGACGCCGATGGAGTTGAGCCACTCGGCCACTTCGGTCCCTTCCAGGTCCCAGGCCAGGATGTTGTAGCCGCCGCCAGGACAGACCACCACGGCCGCTCCCGTATCCAGCTCGGCCGCCGGCTGGTAGAGCGTGAGCGTGGGCTGACTGACGTTTTCATAGCGCTTCACTGGCCGAGCGGCACCGGGTTCTGGCAGCCGCAGGTTCTCGGCCCCGATCTGGCCCTTCTCGCCGGGTACATCGCCGGGCCAGACATTCAAGGTCAGCCGTTCGGCCGCTTGCTCTGGCGCGGCGTTGGTCTGGCCAGCCGCCCCACCTGCCTGATCTGGCGCCGTCGTGCGGATGCTCCACAGCCTGTGCCCCGCCGTGATATACAGCGTCCGCAGATCGTCGCCACCGAATGTGCAGTTGGTGATCATGTCGGCCGGCACCGGGATGAACTGCAAGAGCTGCCCATCGTGCGACAGGATATAGACGCCGGCCTTGTACCGGGCATTGGTTTCCACCGGCGGATTCGGGAAATTGAAGCCGGCGGTCACGTACAGTCGTCCTTCCTGGTCCAGAGCCATTCCGTCCGGACCCCGGTCGGTTCCCCAGTCGAACACCAGCCGGCGGCTGGCCGGATCCACCGTGCCGTCCGGCCGCAAGTCGAAACACCATAGCTTGCGATTGCCTCCCAACCCGCGCGGTCCGTCGTTGACGTTGTCGACCACGTACAGGTACTTGTCTCCCGCCGAGATCGCCAGGCCGTTCGGCCGATCCGCTTCGTGCGTGATGATCCGACTGACTTTCCCCGGCGCGTCGATCCGGTACACGCCCTCCACCTCGCGGCCCTCGGCATCGAGCTGTTCGATGTCCGTCCGGCTGCCGTAGCGCGGATCGCTGAAATAGATCCGGCCCTGGGAATCGATCGCCAGGTCGTTCGGCGAATTGAACTTCTTGCCTTCGTAGCTGTTGGCCAGCACCGTGAGCGTGCCGTCCAGCTCGGTCCGCGTCACGCGGCGATTGCCCTCCGGCCCGCCGCCTTCGCACGAAATCAGCCGCCCCTGCGGGTCGAACAGGTTGCCGTTGGTGCGGCCCGACGGCGAGCGGAACACGTGCAAGCCGCCGTTGCGGTCGCGCCGCATGATGCGGTTATTGGCGATGTCGCTGAAGTAGACGTTGCCCGTCGCGTGCCAGGCCGGGCCCTCGGTGAACGCCACCAACGCCTCTTCGCGCAAACGAGTGCCCGGCGCGATGGGCCGCTCGTCGCCCAGTGCCGCCGGACTCCAGCCGGCCGCCGCCACCAGGGCCCCGATCAGGCAGCAAAGTGCCCGGACGCGGTAAACTGTTCGCAACATGGTTCGCTCCTCGCTTGCGGCTCGCCGGTTTCGTTCTTCGCTGGCCGGGACATGTTTACAGACGCCGGGCCGGAATGCAAGCGACCAGAGGCAAACGATGCCCAGGTGGAATCAGGTCGTCCACCGTTCCAGTCGCCGCGCGGTGCACCGAGGCGTACCGCGGCGCGCTTTGCACGCTGTCCCGGTGGCGATTATGATGGGCCGGGCGCGGGAGGTGGCGCGAGGCCGCCGAGTGTGGCAATTCCCCAAAGGGGTTTCCGATGAAGACTCACGTCTTGCCGCGGCTGGCACTGGCCGCGTTCGTGGTGTTGGGGTTGGCGAGCGGGCTGGCGCGGGCCGCCGACCGGCCGAACGTGCTGTTTATCGCCGTCGATGATCTGAACGACTGGATCGGTCCCCTGGGCGGACACCCGCAAAGCACCACGCCGAACATCAGCCGGCTGTGCGAGCGCGGGATGCTGTTCACGCGAGCCTATTGCGCGGCGCCGGCCTGCAATCCGTCCCGCGCGGCGCTGATGACCGGCATCCGGCCGTCCACGTCGGGTGTGTATCACAACCCGGATCCCTGGCGGCAGGCGTTGCCCAAGGCTGTGACCCTGCCGCAGCACTTCATGCAACACGGCTACACCGCGCTAGGATCGGGCAAGATCTATCACGGCTCGTTCCCCGACCCGGCCTCATGGGATACCTACTTTCCGTCCAAGACCCGGCAGACTCCCGGCGACCCGATGCCCGCCAACCGGCCGCTGAACGGCATCCCGCAGACGGCCCACTTCGATTGGGGACCAGTCGAAGCCGACGACGCGCAGATGGGCGACGCGCAAGTGGCCGACTGGGTGATCGAACAGTTGGGCAGGTCGCACGACAAGCCGTTTTTTCTGGCCTGCGGCATGTTTCGCCCCCACCTGCCCTGGTACGTTCCGCAAAAATACTTCGATCAATTTCCCTTGGATGAAATCCAGTTGCCCAAGGTGCTCGAAGACGACCTGGCCGACGTGCCGCCCGCGGGTGTGAAGATCGCCCGGCCCGATGGCGATCATGCCAAGGTGCTGCGGCATCAGCAATGGAAGCGGGCCGTGCAGGGTTACCTGGCCTCGATCGCTTTCATGGATGGACAGATCGGCCGCGTGCTCGACGCGCTCGACCGCGGCCCGCACAAGGACAACACGATCGTCGTATTCTGGACCGATCACGGCTGGCATTTGGGCGAGAAACAGCATTGGCGCAAATTCGCACTCTGGGAGGAGGCCACGCGCACGCCGCTGGCGATTGTCGCGCCGGGCGTCAAGCCGGGAACCCGCTGCGACCGCCCGGTGAATCTGCTGGACATCTACCCCACGCTGCTGGAACTTTGCGGTCTGCCCGCTCGCCAGGAACTGGAAGGAGTCAGTTTGGCGGCGCTGCTCAGCGATCCGCAGCGGTCCTGGGAGCGGCCCTCGCTGACCACGCATGGCCGCGGCAACCACGCGCTGCGGAGCGAGCGGTATCGCTATATTCGCTATGCCGACGGCAGCGAGGAACTGTACGACCACGACGCCGACCCGCTGGAATGGAAGAACCTGGCGGGCGATCCGCGACTGGCAAACATCAAGCGGCAACTGGCCGAATGGCTGCCGAAGGAAGACGCCCCGGAGACGAAGCGCGCGGACGAGGCCGGCGCTGGCCGCCGGCGGAATCGCGGATTATCCCCCGAGGAGAACCAATGATGACTGCACAATCCTGTCGAGCCTGGCGGCATGCAGGCCGGCCAGGCGTTCCGCGAACTTTCCGCCAGGCGTTTGTCGCGGCGTGCCTGCTGCACGTGGTCTTGGTCGGGCAACTGGCGGCGGCGGAGCCAAGGATCGTCGAGGTGCGCAAGATCTGGGACCAGGCGCCCCACAACGCTTTCACCGACTTGATTCGGTTCCAGGACCAATGGTACTGCGTGTTCCGCGAGGGTCAGGGGCACGTTTCACCCGACGGGGCGCTGCGCATCATCCGTTCAACCGACGGCCGGCAGTGGGAGTCGGCGGCCGTGATGCGATCCGAGACGGCCGACCTGCGGGATGCCAAAATCACGCTGACGCCCGGCGGCCAGTTGATGCTCAGCGGCGCCGCAGCGCTACACGACAAATCGCAGGCCAAACATCAGTCGCTGGTCTGGTTCTCGGCGGACGGGACGAACTGGAGCGACCCGGTGAAGGTCGGCGATCCGGACTTCTGGTTATGGCGAGTGACGTGGCACGGCCAGCAGGCGTATGGCATCGGCTATGCCACGGCGGGCAAGCAGCAGATCCGGCTGTACCGCAGCCAGGACGGGCGTCGGTTCGAAACCTGGGTGCCGACGTTGTTTGACGTGGGCTATCCCAACGAAACGTCGATGTTGTTCCTGGAGGACGATACGTGTCTCTGCCTGCTGCGCCGCGACGGCACGCCGAACACGGCGCAACTGGGCCGCTCCAGCCCGCCGTACAAGGAGTGGAGCTGGCAGGACCTGGGAGTGCGCGTCGGCGGGCCACACATGCTGCGCTTGCCCGACGGCCGGTTCGTGGTGGCGGGCCGCAGTTATGACGGCGGCGCGCAGACACGCCTCTGGTGGCTGGATCCGCAAACCGCCCGGCTCACCGAGATCCTGACGCTCCCTTCAGGCGGCGACACCAGCTATCCGGGCCTGGTCTGGCACGAGGGCCAGCTTTGGGTCAGCTACTACGCCTCGCACGAAGGCAAGACCTCGATCTATCTGGCCCGCGTCGCCCTCTGAAGAGAAAGTGCCGGGAAACCTTTCACGGGAATGAAGTCCTGAGACTATAGCTTCGCGCAGGGCATGCAGGCTACCTTTTCTCTTGCCTCTCTTTCTTCGTCTCTTTTCTTCGGTCTCTTTTTTTCGTGTGTTTCGTGGTTCCATCCATTCTCATGTCCCTGGGGCGGTTTACCCTCGCCGCCACGCCAGCCAGCGGCGGAGCAGCGACTGGACCAGCGGGGTCAGCCGTGTGCGGTTGTAGGCGTCGCCCAGCTTGCGCAGCGCTTCGGCTTGTGTTGGATACGGATGGATCGTGGCGCCGATTTTTTTTAGGCCGAGGCGGTGCGTCATGGCCAGCGTGACCTCGGCGATCAGGTCGCCGGCGTTGGCGGCCACGATGGTGGCGCCCAGTATGCGGTCGCTGCCGCGGGCCAGGTGCACCTTGACGAAGCCCTCGGTTTCGTCGTCCAGGATCGCTCGATCCACGCGGGCCAGCTCCTGCACGAACGTCCGCACGCGATCGCCCCGCTCGGCCACCTCGTCGGCCGTCAGCCCCACGTGAGCGACTTCGGGCGACGTGTAAGTGCACCAGGGGATGAGCAGCGAGCTGACGCGGGCGCGGGGCAGAAACAGCGCGTTTTGAATCGCCGTGCGGGCCAGAAAGTCCGCCGCGTGCGTGAACTTGTACTGCGAACAGATGTCGCCGGCGGCGAAGATGCGACGATTCGTCGTGCGCAGCTTGTCGTCCACTCGCACTCCCTGCCGCAGGTCGTACTCCACTCCCGCGACTTCCAGGTTCAGGCCCTCGACATTGGGCGCTCGGCCGGCGGCCACCAGCACGGCATCCACGGACAGGTCGTACTGCTGATCGTGTGATTGCAGCCGGATGCGCGCGCCGCCGTCGCCAGCCCGCTCGATCCTGGTCTGCTTGCCGCAGCAGAGCAGGCGAACGCCGTCGCGCAGCAGCGATTGCTGGACCAGGTCCGCGGCCGCCCGATCCTCGCGAGGCAGAATGCCATGCGTGGCTTCGATCAAAAATACTTCGGCCCCGAAGCGGGCCATGGCCTGCGCCAGCTCGCAGCCGATCGGCCCCGCGCCGATCACTGCCAGGCGCCGAGGCAATTCGGTCAGCGAGAAGATCGTTTCATTCGTCAGGTAGGGCACCTGGTCCAGACCGGGGATCGGCGGCGCCGCCGGCCTGCCGCCCGTGGCGATCACCGCTCGGGCGAACCGCAGCCGGGCACCGTCCACTTCGACCGAGTCGGGACTGGCGAACCGCCCCGCACCCAGAAACACATCCACACCCAACTCGCGGAAGCGGGCCGCCGAATCGTGCGGGCTGATGTCGGCTCGCAATCGCCGCATACGCTCCATCACGGCGGCAAAGTCGACGGCGGGCGAGCCCGGCACGTGGACCGCCAGGCGTTCGGCGTCGCGGACGGCGGCGGCGGCGCGAGCGGACCGCA
>JAGFJK010000216.1 GCA_024102795.1 Pirellulaceae bacterium | reverse complement strand
GTGCTGGCTCACGACGCGATCCCGCGCGGCATCGCCTGCAGCGCCGACGGGCTGCGAGCGGCAACTTGCGGCGATGACCAACTGGTTCGCGTCTGGGACGTGGCGACCGGCCGCGAATTGCAGCGGTTCGCCGGTCACGCCGGGCCCGTGCTGAGCGTCAGCCTGTCGGCCGACGGCAAGTCGCTGGCTTCGGCCAGCGCGGACAAGACGGTTCGCCGCTGGTTTGTCTCGGCGGTCCGTCTGTTCGTGGCCGATCCGGTCAAGGTGACCGATGCCGCTTATTTGCCCGATGGAGCCTCGGTTGCCACGACCGGCAGCGAGCTCGCGCTGAAGCTATGGGACGGCGAGGGCAAGCCGCTCAAACAACTGGCCGGGGCCAAGGTCCCACTGGTCCGGGTGGCGGTCCGCGGCGACGCGGCGCAACTGGCCGCCGCCGATGCGGAAGGGCGCCTGCTAATTTGGAATGTGGCCGACGGCGTACTGAAGCAGACGCTGGAAATCGGCGCGGCGGCTAACGATCTGTGCTTCAGTCCCGATCATCAGAAGCTGGCGGCCGCCGGAGCGGACCAGCAGTTGCGAGTGTACGCGGTGGAAGATGGGGCCCTGCTGCAGCAGCAAACGGCCGCCGGGCCGCTGCTGGCGGTGCGGTTCCTGTCGGGCGGCAGCGAGCTGCTGACCGGAGGAGCGGACAAGCAAGTCAGTCTCTGGGCACACGCTTCGCCCGTGGCGGTGGCCAACCTGACAGGGCACGCCGGTCCGGTGTACCACGTGGCTTACAACTCGGACGGCAAGCTGCTCGCCTCGGCCAGCGCCGACCAGACCGTGCGTCTCTGGGATCTGGCCACGGGCCAGCAGTTGCGGCAGTTTTCCGGTCACGCCGGGGCCGTGTACAGCTCGCGGTTTTCCGCCGACGGCTCGCAACTGTTCACCACGGGAGCCGACGGCACGGTTCGCGCGTGGAACGTGGCAGACGGCACCGAGATCCGCAAGCTGGCCGTGCCAGTGGCCGAAGGCGAGACGCCGCCGGCCTTGTTCGACGTCGATCTCAGCGCCAACGGCCAACAGGTGGCCGCCGCCGGGCAGGACGGCAAACCGCGAGTCTGGAACGCGGCCAATGGGCAGGCGGGTGAACCGTTGGCTGGCAGCGGCGACGCCGTGTACAAGCTGGCGTTTCTGGCCGACGGCCGGCTGGTGACCTGCGGACATGCCGGCAACGTGGCGATCTGGAATCCGGCGGGTGGAGCGGCGGCGTTCACCGCGAAAACGGCCAGCACTGCCTACTCGCTGGCGATCCACCCCAGCGGCAAGCAGGCCGCCGTCGCGTGTTCCAACGGCAAGACATATTTGATTGCCTTGCCCTGAGCAGGCGGTCGCACCGAACGCTGGAATAACCCAAGGTTTGGGCGAGCGGGGGGCGTCAGCCCCCTGTTTCTGGGCAGCCGGTCGCACCGAACGCTGGAAAGATCCCAAGGGCCCGAACGGTGCCGGATTCGCCAGCGGCGGCCGCTTCGCTGCTATCCCAGGTCCAGCTTTTCTTTGTAGAACGCGATCACGGCGTCCGGTTCGTCGGTCACCAGCACGTGCGTCCGCAGCCATTCGGGCCCTCGCCCCGACTCGGCGATCTGCTGCAACTGAGTGACCAGCGGCTGCCAGTAGAGCCCGTTTTCCCGGTGTCCGAAGAAGATCAGCGGCGTGCCGTCGGCCAGCCCCAGCTTGATGTCGGTCAGCGTGACGCCGATCTCTTCCAGCGTCCCCACGCCGCCAATGCAGAAGATGTGAAAGCCGGCAATCTCGAACCACCGCTGCCGGCTGTGGCGGCAGTTCTCCTGGAACACCTGGTAGAACTCGGCCAACTGGTTCGTCTGCTGGTCCTCGATCTCCAGGTAACTGGCTCCCACCAGCAGGCCGTGATCGCGGGCGAAGGTCGACGCCTGCTGCATCGCGCCAGGTCCGCCGCCGGTCATGATCGCCAGGTCGTCGCCAAAGAAATCGTGCAGCGCCTTGACCAGCCGGCGCAGCCGTCGCGCTTCGACCGGCGGCAACTCCCGCGACGAACCGTAGACGGCGATGACCAGGGCCTGCTTGAAGTTGTCGACCGCGTCCAGTTCGCAGAAGAATCCCCGGTGCCCGCGGAACACGTGGACCGCCAGGTGCCGCCGGACGTCGTTGCACCACAGCACGTCCACGCCCAGGTCGGCGTAATCGGCCAGCCGGGCGTGATCGCGCGAGGAAAGGAACGGCCCATGTTCGAACGAAGCCTTCTGGAAAATGATCCGTTCGATCTTGCCCTTCTGGGCGGCCGAGATCAAATCCAGGTGTTCCGACAAGTTGGGAAAATGCTGGATCAGCACCGTCGCTCGCTCCTGGGCGGGAAGTTCCTCCAGCATGCGAGTGCCGAAGGCCGAGATGCCCGATGTCGGGTTTACCACGCGCGGCAGGCCGATCCGCGGCAGAGTCCCGGCCGATTCGCCCAGGACGGGCCGGTGCCAGCGCAGCGGCTCCGCCGGATCGAAGCTCTCCAGCGGTTCGCGGACCACGGCCACGGCCCGCTCCAGGTAGGAACTGCGGCCCTCGGTCAACTCGGCCGTGGAGAACAGGGCCGACAGGTGCGCGTAATCGGCGGCGGCCGACCTGGTTTCGATATGGGCCTTGCCGTTGATCATCCCTTGCCAGGTGGAACTCTTCACCCGCAGCTTGTTGGCGGCGTAGATGAAGCCGGTGGCCGTGGGGTTGACGATCGGGGTCGGCGAATCGTTAAAGAACTCCAGGAACACGCGCGGGCCCCGCGTCGTGACCGGGTCGAGTACCACGGCGTGCATGTGCCTTCCCAGCGGGCTCTGCTCGCTTTCCAGCACGGCGAAGTGCCGGTGCAGAAACATCGTGCACGACGTGATCACGCCCTGGCCGGGACCCATCAGGATGTTGTCCACCACGTGCGGAATCTGCAGGCGATTGAGCAGCGCTTTGCCGTCCGGCCGAGTGAGAATCGTCTGCAGCTCCTCCACGCTGGGCGTGCGGTCCAGTTCGTACACCAGCTTGTGCGGATGAATCGTGAACCGCCCCATCGAATCGATCGAAAAGCCCTGGGGCAGCTTGAACGCATTGGCCGAATAGTCGGCGAATATCCGCTCGGAACTCAAACAGACCCCCGGGTCGCAGACCACCAGCCGGCCGACCGGCAGGTTGGGCACGAACACCTCGAACAGTTGTTCCTCGATCTTGTACTGGGGCACCACGGCCCGCACCGAAGCGGTCAGGCTGGCCGTGCGATCCTGGACTTCGACCACGCCCAGCGGCCGGATGTCGATGCCCAGCCGGGCAATCCGGCTGCGCGAGGCGAACCGGCCGTGGCTGGCGATCGTGTCGGGGTCCAGGTCGTCGGGTATCTGGAACGTGGCCCGAATCAACAGGTCGCCGGCCTGGCCGCGGCTGACATCCACGATCCAGCCGTCCTCGGTCTGCGGTGCGCGGTAGGTGTGAAACATGGCATTCCGTGAGCAATTAGTTGCCGGCTGGCCGCGGGGGCCGGACCTTCCGGGCGTGCGGCGACGCCCGGCCACAACGGGCAGGTACCCAGAATCCAATATCGGCCAGTTGCGAATCCGTTCCGAACCGTAAGTCTTACCCAGTCTCCCGCATTTGGCGACCGCGGCACAGGGGCGGCCCGGCCGCTGGCGCATCGGTCCGGCGGATCGCAGCGAAGGTGCCGGATAACCGGGTGCTTTTCGGCCAGGTCCACTGAATCAAGGCAAGGCGAACGTTACAATCGGAACATCCACGCGTGAGGTCTCCGTGTCGCGATTTCTCCATAAGCTGAGCGCTCTGCTGAACGAGGCGGCGGAGCAACAGGTGATCGACTCGATCACCATGGCCAGGCTGCGGGAGATGGCCGAGGACCGCGAGCGGAGCGGCGGCGTGCTGAGCCTGGTGGCGGTGCTGGGCTGGCTGGGAGCGGCCATTCTGGGGCTGGGCGTCATTCTGTTGATCTCCGCCAATTGGGACGAAATCCCGTCCCTGGTCAAGCTGCTTGGATTCTTCGTGCTGTTCGCCGCGGTGAACTCAGCCAACCTGCACCTGCGGCGAAGGGACCGGTTGCCGTGGTTCGCCGAAGCGCTGAGCTTTCTGGGAGCGGTGCTGTTCATGGCCGGCGTTGCGCTGATCTCGCAGATTTATCAAGTCGAGGGGCGTCCGCCGACCGCCGTGCTGATCTGGCTGATCGCCATTGCTCCGCTGGCCTGGTGTTTCCGCTCGCCGTCGGTCACCCTCTTGTCGCTGCTGGTACTGGTGCTCTGGCTGCACATGGAACAATTCAACTGGTCGGGACCGGCGTACCGGCTCAGTCCAGCCTCGGTGCTGATGATCGAGGTGGGAGTGATCACCCGGTTCTTCGATCTGATGGGCGGGTTGTTCCAGACCGGGCTGGCGTTTGTCGTGGGAGGCGCCGTGCTGCTGGCGACCTGCTTTGCCGTGGAGTACTGGCGGCGAGGCATCCTCTGGCAGCTCAAGCAGGCCGATCAGCAGCGGCCGGGAGCGAAGCCATGAACCGGTTGGTGATCGCCGCGATCTGTCTGGTGCTGCAGTTGCTCTACCTGGCCGGATGGGCGGCCTACGAAGCCAGCCGCTTGTTGCCCGGCGCGGGCGTGTCGATCGTGGTCCGCACCGTGCCGGCCCACCGCGACGCGACCTGGCGACGTGGTGATCCGCGGCGTGGGCGATGCGCGCGGCGGTCTGGAATTCGGCGTGGAGAGATACTTTGTTCCCGAAGGCACCGAAACCCCCAGCGCCCGCGACCTGACCGTGCAGTTGCGCGTCGGCGCCGATCACCGTCCACGGATTGAAACCGTGTTCTTGAATGGCGAGCGCTGGCCGTGAGCGGCGACGCGGATCGGCGCCCGGGACGTTGCTCGCCGGGTTCCCCCTTGCGGTGTGGATAAAGAGAGGACGAACCGGTATGTCAGGCGACCAGAAACGCGACCACACGGTAGTGTACGTGATTGCCTTAGCGGTAGCCGTGTTGGCGCTGCTGCCATGTTGCGGAGGAATTGGAGTGGCCCTCGTGTTGCCGGCCGTCCAGGCGGCCCGGCGACAAGCGGCCGAGCAGAATCTGCGACGCTTGTCGGAAGCTGTGGCGAACTACCACCAGACCAACAACGGGTGGCCCGCGGACCGGCACCTTGCGGAAAGCGGAGCGTCGCTTGAACCAGGCCAGCGGATCGCGTGCACGGCGACGCTTACGGAACTGGAACCGGAGTTTCCCTGGTTCGAGAACTCGGTCGAGCAGGGCGACGTCGCGCACTCGGACGGCAAAGCGCCTCGAGCGACCTTCGTCCTCGTCTCGCCGCCGGCGCACGCTGGCCGGCAGGTTCGCGTGCTGTTCAAGTACGCCGGAGCCGCCGCCAGGCCGCCGGAGATCGGTCACGTTGGCCGTACTTACCGGATGGATCTGCCCGAGCGGTTCCTGGCGGGCCAGTACGATACGATCGACAACCAGGAGCTTGCTGGTTTCGCGCTGGAATCCGAGTGAGCGCCGGATTTCTCCGGCGCGCCCCGGCAGTTTGAATGCCTGCTGGCCACTGCTTGCCAGACTGCCCAAGGCGCAATACAACCAAGGTGCGTTCTGATAATGAGTTCTTCGGCTGAATTCTTCGGCCCCTTTGCCGCTTGCGTTCTGGATATCTGAACTACTGGCGCACGTCGAGTGGGTTCGTTCGCCGGGAACCTGATCAAGGCATCACAACCGGAGTCTGCCAATAATGCCCGTACATTCCCCGATTCTGGATAGCTTCGACCGGCCGGATTCGCCCGGCGAGTGGATTCGCACCGACTGGAAGATTGGAGAGGCCCGCGCTGTCGGATTCTTTCCACCGGCGGGTCCCAACAGCACGACGCACGATGGCGCGTCCTTCGATTTCACGTGGCATCACAATATCCCCTGGAAGACGTTGCGGGACTCGTTCAAGGTCGCCTTCGTGTTCTGCCAGTGGGAAGCAACCGAGGACCTGCTGCGGTTGTACGGGTTCAGCCGGCACAACAATCCGGCGTTGTTCCAGCGTCTGAAGCTGATGCGGGCGGCCATCAACGTGTGCGAAGACGGCGAGGGAATGAACGTCCGCTCGGCAACTTATGAGAAGTGGGTGGACCGTTTCAAGTCGGGAAGCGGATCGTGGCTGAGTTCGCTGGCGCCCGAGAAGCAGCTTACCAACGACGACGTCGACATGATCGTTCAGAACGTCGCCTGGCGGGAGTGGAACATCGTGGAGGGTCCCAAGGAGTCGATCCGAGTCGAAGATCCAGGCTCGGACGGCTTTGACGATTTTCGGGATGCCGATCCGGACCGGTTTGACCGCTACATGGCGGCCTTCCAGTTGCACAATTGCCTGGAGTACCTGGCGAAGGACTACGAGGCAAAGAAGGGCAACGCGGCGGACCCCGATTACATGAAAACGAACTGGAGCGTCCGGTTGCGCGCGGCCGCGCGGAACGCGCAGTTCCTGGTCAATGAACGGCTGGTGAAGTTCAGCACCAGCCACTGGCGAGTCATGCCGCTGGCGGCCACGAAGGACTTGTCCGGCAAGAAGTACTGGTTCGTTCGGACTCGCAACGAGTTTGATCCGAAGACCGTGATCTGAGTTGGCCCAACCCGCCAGCAGCGCTACCAGCGATCTTAGCCCTTGCCGTAGGCTCTTGCTCAGACGTGTTTTGTTTGTTCGGCGCCAGTTCCAATTCCCCTTGAGCGACTATTAGCATTCCCTGGTTGACGCCATTCTACGCCTGGGTGTCCGCGGCGGGCTGGCTCGCATCGGGTGTTTCGTCCTTTTCGAGCCGGTAGCTGGACACGTTCAGCTCCAGGATCACGCTGTGATGCACACCAAGGCGGTTTCGATGTGTTACTGAAGATTGGAAAAGAGCGAATGGTGTTCATAAACACCTTGTGCTGGCGACACTTGATCGTCGCTTTGCTTCTAGGCACGCCCTCAGCGGAGGCCGCCCTCAAAGAACCGTCTTTCGTTGAGATCACCACCACCGCTAACACGCCGGCGCGGCAGAGGACGCATCTGGTCAATGAGAACAAGGTCCAGGCTGCAACATTTTTGGTTGAAGTTGAGATTGATCCAACAAGCAGAAACGAGGGTGATTTCCAGGCGATTGCGGGGATTGCCATCAATCTCGCAGAGAACGTGACGAGCGCTTTGCCGAGCCGAGAGCGACCAGGCATTTGTTTCGAGATTCGGGAGGGAGCAACGGCCGGGTTTTGGGACATTTGGATTGATGGAATCAATGAACCTCGCCGCGAACCGTCGCCCCGGCCATCGGGATGGGTGGACAATCGCCAATACCAAAAGCCCTGGGAGTTCACTCCGCACCTTGGGACTTACAGACTCCGCATCATTGGATCGCCCGCCGAGAAAGGAACACATCTGCGATGTTACTTCGAGCATCTTGATCGGCCGATCTTTGAGTTCATCGTCCCGCGAAAGATTGTGCCGGGCCAGATTGGTTTCTATGCCGTGACGGGTGGTAGCGATTCCCGAACGAACACGGCGACATTCAAGAATCTCAAAGTTCGAGAAGTTTCGCAGTTGGACTCCATCGTCAACCCATCTGCGAAGGACATCGTTCTCGACGCGGTCAATCTGGATCATCCAGCGATGTCGAAGGTTGCCTCGGCACTTGCCCAGCATGATCGAGAGTTGGCCGGTAAACTTCTGCTCGACCATCTGCGAACTCGCACCAAGCCGGTTGGCCCTGACTGTCGGCTTGAATACCACGGCACCAACTACCGCGAAGTGGCCGATGCCGTCTTGGAGGATCGGTATGGGACGACTGGTCCGTTCTTGAACTTTGAGAAGACGTACATTGACGGCAAGGGCAATCGGCAGCCGTTTGTCGATGAGAGGGGCGTGATCCGCTGGGATCTTTGTCACGGACATTTGACGCGACATTTTCATTGGGTGTCGTTGGCGAAAGCGTATGCCGAGACGAAAGACAATCGCTACGCCGCTCGGTTCTCGCGCGAAGTTCAGGACTGGGTGGCCCGCGAGCCGTTTCTGCATCCGCAGAATCCCGACATCGGCGGCTTGAACTGGATGGATGGAACCACATTCGAGCTGGGGTACCTGAATACCAGCAACATTGGCCGCCGCTGCGAGATGACCTGGTGGCCGGCCTACGATGAGTTTCGCAAGTCGCCCGATTTCACGGAGGAAGCTCACTTCCACATGCTACTCGGTTTTCTCAGGCAGTCTCGTCTGATCATGAACCCCAGTAGCTTTGCGGCCCATGATGACGGCGGGGCTCATACGTGTGTGGCCCTGCTCCAGAACGCCCTAATGCTCCCCGAGTTTGCCGAGTCAAAACGCTGGGAACAGGAAGCCGTCCGCCGTTGGAACGAAGTGTTGAAAGTTCAGTTTCATGAGGACGGCAGCCACGTCAGCTTGAGCACGGGCTACAACTGGGCCTCGATCATGGCTTTGGAAAACATGGTCGCACTTTACCGCCGAGTCGGTCGCGAGGTGCCCCAGCGATTTCTCAATACGTTGGAACTCGCGTATCGACATCCGATCGCTTTGTCGCGGCCCGATCAGGGGCAGATCGACATGAACGATGGCGGTTGGGGCATGGTCGACGATCACATGCAGCGAGCATACAAGCTATTCCCCGAACGCCAAGAGTTCGTATGGATGGCGACCAAGGGCGAGCAAGGAAATCCGCCGGACTATCGCTCAATCTTTTTCCCCAACGCCGGGCACATTGTGATGCGGACGGGTTGGGGGCCGCAGCATCGCTACTTGTTCATGGATGCCGGGCCGGTGGGAGCCAGTCACGGCAAAGAAGACAAGCTCAACATTTATCTGGATTACGGTGGGCATCAACTTCTGGCCAGTGGCGGACGGGGTTCGTATGCGGGCGGTCCGTTCGCCGCATACACCGGCTCGACGCGAGCTTACAACACGCTCATCGTTGATGACGGTGTTCAAGCCCGCATCCCTTACCGCGTAGAGATCGACGGCCATTCGCCCGAGCCACGTCGGTTTGTGACTGATGAGCGCTTCGAGTACGCCGAGGGTCTTCATACCCACGGCTGGTTTGCTCCCGGCAAACACATCGAAGGTAAGCACACCCGCCAGATCGTGTTTTTCAAAGGGCCAAACCCACCGGAAACGTCCTATTGGGTCGTGTTCGACACCGTCGAGCCAAGGGACTCGAATGAGCACACGTATGAGGCACTGTTCCACATTCGCCGCAATCATGCGGGGATTGCTGATCCGAAAACAAAGACGGTTCACGGTTGGGACGCGGGAGCCGCGTTGCGGATCATGCCCGTTCCTGCCGACTCCCTGGATGTCGAGCTTGTTCACGGACAGACCGAACCGCACATCCAGGGCTGGCACGTTGTGGGGAAAGCCAAAGCCCCAATGTGGACGCCGATTTATCGCTGGCAAGCCACCGGCAAAACAACCCGAGCCTGGGTTTTGGTTCCGGCAGGTGCTGACCAGAACTGGTGTGTCGATCGAGTGAAGCTCGAAATCAACTCGCCAGACTTGCTTGCGGTTCGATGTGTGCATCCTGACGGCAGTAGCGCTGTCATCTACCGTCGGGATCCCAGTCAACCGCCGCAACAGATTGACGGCGTGGAACTGGATGGCGATGTCGGCGCGTTCGCGGTAACGATGGCAGGCAAGCTGCAAGAGCGATTTTCTGTGAAACCCAAACCTGGCTCCGTGTCGGCCCGTTGATGAGCAGGAGAAGTCCTTGATGAAGATCTGGAACGCAAGTTTACTCGCCTTTGCCTTGCTCGCCTCGCCAGGCGTTGCGGCAGAAAGAGGAAAGGTCAAGGAAAGGTCAGACACACATAACTAAGGCGTCTGGGTGGCGGGACCAGCGGATGGAGTGGTGAGCAGGTGATCCGGCGGAGGGGGAACGGGAGCGGGCGGCCAGGGGCAAGCCGGCTGGAAGCGACGGGGAGCAGGTGCGACGGGCCGCGATCGCCAAGAGAACACCAAATGACCAGACTCCCAGCAATCGAGCGGCTGGGCGGCGGAAGCGGCGTCTGGAGTGGTGGGTGGTGGGTCGGCGGTCCGGCGGAGGGGGAAATGGCAGGGGCGATCGGGGATAGGCGGGCTGAAAGCGCTGGTCAACGGGCGTCAAACCGCTCGTCAGGCAGCTTCGAGAAGCGGCATCCCTGTCGGCGTTGAGTCGCCAAAACGCCTTGTGACAAACTTGCTCTCGACTTGAATCGCCGTTTTCCAAGGCTCACGCGAGTCGCCTGCGACGTGGCGTCGGCGATCAGGTACGTCTCGTCCGCGCCGGCGAAGAAGAATGTGGGATTTTCGCGAGCGGTGACAACCCGTGGTCACTCCGTGAGCAGACAGGCCAGCGGCAGGCATGGCACACTGGAAGGGGTACATATGCACACTAGTGGCGCACGGGAGGGCACCGATGCCGGCTCATGCCAGAAACCAGGTTGTCCACAATGCCGAGATCGCGGTCTACCCCTGTTGGTCGCTCGCACGCGGCCCGACATCGCGGCCGGGTAGTCGGACGAGGAGGTGGCCGCCCCCATCTGCAGCGGATGACGCTTGTTGTGAAACAAGATGAGTCGCCGAATCCACCCGACGTACGCGTGCTCCGTGCTCAGCGACAGATGGCGGACGTGACGATCCAGCGTTCACTTCGTGCTCGGCGAACTACAGTTGCCCGACTGTCCGCCGGAACAGGCCGCCCAATCGAAGTGTACGTAGTTGCAGTATCCGGTCAACCACGCGGGGCCAGATGATGTGGGTTATGCCGCCGTGCGGCTGCCGATCACGCCGCAGGCTGCACGTCGCTTCCACGTCGCAACATTCCGGCGGATACGACTTGTGTCGCTCTCAAGGTCCGTTGCCACGTGCGTGTTATGCCGCCGGAGTCGCCATCGTAACTAGTTACGACGGCCGCTACCCGGCGGCAGACTTACATAGTTCGTCGTGATAGAATGCCGCGATGGACACACTCTACATCGAAACGTCGATCGTGAGCTACTTGCGCCAAGAACCAAGCACGCAAGTGGTGAGCGCCGCGCGGCAACTCTTGACGCACCAGTGGTGGAACGACGAGCGAGCGAACTATGAATTGGTTGTCTCGCAATACGTGATTGACGAGACCTCGGAAGGTGATCCGACACTTGCTGTGGAACGGCTCGAATCTCTGGACGGCATTCCGCTGTTGCCCAACGCTCCTGAGATTCCTCAGATTGCGAACGAAATCATGTCGCTTGGTGTCCTGCCACCGAAGGCACAGATCGATGCACTTCATATCGCGTCAGTGGCCCATCATCGGATACAATACCTATTGACCTGGAACTGCAAGCACATCGCCAACGCCAAGATTCTTCCGCGCATCCACGACGTGTTGACGAACTTGGGTATTCCGATACCGATCATTTGCACTCCTGAGGAGATGTTGGGCAATGATACAGAACACGAGTGATTCCCCGATCGACGAAATCCACCGAATTCGCCGCGAAATCTCCGATCGATTCGGCGGTGACATCGTCGCCATTGCTGAAGATGCGGCCCGTCGTCAAGCGGCGTCGAATCGTCCGGTGTGGCAACCGAAGCACGACGAACAAAGCGATGCACGCGAGCCGGTGGAGCGGTAGTCCGTGATGGGTCGTTCAATCCCGGCCGCCGTGATGCTGGGCCCAAAAGGTCAGACACCCGTGATTTGGACGGCTGGGCAGCGGGGCCACCGGTTGGAGTGGCGAGCGTGTGGTCCTGTGGAGGTGGAATGGGGGCGGCCGGGGGCAAGCGGGCTGGAAGCGACGGGGAACGGGCGCGAAGGGCCACGTCAGGCAGCGTCGAGGCGCGGCATCCTTGCACGCCGAGTGGACCGCTCCAGATTGCGGGGTTGCGGGAGCCTGATTAAATGAAGTCTGACGTGCTCCGGTGGGAGGCGTGGTGGTGCTGACGATCAAGCTGGTTGATCGTCCTTACGCCTGCCGGCGCAGGTCATTGCCGCACGGTCAGCCAAACGTCGCTCGGCAGTTCCGCATGCCCTTGCCACAGAGGTCCCCGCTGCGGTCCAGCAGTTCCCGCAGACGTTCGACCGAACCGACCGCTCGGCCGAACCATTCGTCAAAGTTGTCCCCCGCCGCCGTCCAGCGGTCGGGGTCCAGCCCGTAGGTCCTCAAGTGTTGCACCAGCGCCGACGGGTCCGACTCCGGTGCCGCTTGTGCCGCCACGGTCTGCGCCACCACCCACAGCAGAATTCGCACGTACTCGCTCATCGGCATGTCCAGTGTAGCCCGATTGTCCTCAATCGGGTTCTTTGGCGCTGGCAATTGACCTCTGGGGTCGATTCGGCAGGATGGGGAAAATGCCGTCTGTTCGCCCCAGGCGTAGCACAACACGCCTGGTGGAACTTCGGCGGCGCTTAAGAGATCTCGAAACTACCGTCACGCCCAGAATCACGGGCTGGAAGCCCATGCTACCGCATACGGCGATCCACAGTGCCCCCGGAGCCCCGGAGCGGGGCAGGACGGCCCTAAACTTCGAGAAGTTAACAACTTAAAAGCTGCACGATCTCCTTCCGGGGGGAGAGGGCCAGAATGGGTTTAATGGCTTACGCGGCGACTTAGCTCCAACATGGGTACGGAACATAAGTAGCCTGATCGGCAAACCCCGATACTCGACCACAAACCACCCTGTTTCTAGCAGGCCACCCTCCGTGTCATGAGACTTCCGACCGCGGTCTGAAGCCGCTGCCGCGGCCAGTGTCCCGCCGGATGTGCGGGTGGCGCGGCTCCGGGCGCTCATCAACAACTGATGGTGACTCCCTGCGACAGGAGACGTTGAGCCTGCAAGGCCTCATCACGCGGAGCGTGATGACTACTTTGCCCGAGCTGGCGTGCAACTCCAGTTCGAACGGGACGGAAGTCAGATGCACCGGGTGCTGCTGGGCCAGAGCGAAAGGCCCGAACGTCCTCCCAAAGCAACTGTTCACGGGGTTTGAGTTTCAGACAAGTGGCAAGAACACAAACCAATCATGCTGCTTCCCTCCCGGCTTCGAGATTGTGCAGCTTTTGAGTTGTTGGATCCTTGGAGTCTGGGGCCTTGCGATTCAGGTGAGCGACCGTCAGGGTGCTTTGGACTTCCAAACCTGCATCAGTTTGGCGAGCGCATCATTGCCGATCGAGCGCTCCCAAATCCCACCAGGCAAGCCGGCGGGATTTGAAGGGGAGGGAGAGCGTGGCGTGTACTGTAGTGCGAAGTCGAACGATCCGCCGAGTATGATAGGCTGAGCACCACCCACGGATCGATTGAGCTTTGGAAGTGCAAGTTGATGCCATCGCAGCAGCCAGGCGGTTCGTCCCGGTCCACGTTGCGGTCGAGGCTGCGCCTGGCCGCGGCGCGAGTCGCGTTGCTGCTGACCGGCCTGCTGGTCGGCGCCGTGCTGGTTGAGGTGGGGCTGCGAGTTGGCGGCGTCAGCTATCCACTGCCTTATGTGCCCGACCCGTATTGCGGCTCGCGACTGCGCGCGGGGATGAAAGCGACGTTTTCGGCCGAGGGGTACGCGCGGGTTCGCATCAACTCGGCCGGCTTTCGCGACCGCGAGCGCACTCCGGCCAAACCCGCGGGCACGCTGCGGATCGCCGTGCTGGGCGACTCCTACGCCGAGGCGTTGCAAGTGCCGCTGGAAGAAGCGTTCTGGTCAGTCCTTGAACGCGGGCTGCAAGAATGCCGGTTCGCGGGAGCGGAGCGGATCGAGGTCCTGAACTTCGGCGTCTCGGGCTTCGGGACCACGCAGGAGCTCGAGCTGCTGCGCCACTACGCCTGGCAGTACGAGCCGGACATCGTGTTGCTGGCCTTTGTCACCGGCAACGACCTCCGCGACAATTCGCGGCGGCTGGCGCCCGACGCGGTGCGGCCCTACTACGTGCCCGCCGGTGAGGGCCTGGAGCTGGACCGGTCGTTCCGCCAGCATCCGTTTTATCTGGACGCCCAGACCGGCTGGTCGCGGCTTAAAGTCGCCTGCGTCAACCGCTCGCGGATCCTGCAGCTTGTCCGGCAAGTTCGCGCCCACGCGGCGGCTCGGCGAGCCCCTGCCGCCGACGGGATCGAAGCCGGCCTGGATCCGATCTATGCGCCGCCCGCGGACCAGGCGTGGCGCGAGGCGTGGGAGATCACCGAACGGGTGCTGGTGATGATGCACGACGAAGTGCGGCAGCGCGGCGCGCGGTTCTGGGTGGTCACACTGAGCAACGGCATTCAAGTGCATCCCGACCGGACGGTTCGCGAGGCTCAGCAAGACCGCTGGAAGGTCGAGCATCTGTTTTACGCCGACCAGCGGATTGCCGAACTCGGACGGCGGCACGGCTTCCCGGTGATTGGCCTGGCGCCGGAATTCCAACAGCACGCCGAGCGGAACCAGGTGTACCTGCACGGCTTCGCCAAGACGCGCTTGGGCACCGGCCACTGGAACGCGGCGGGGCACCGGCTGGCGGGCCAGATTATCGCTCGCCGGATGTGCGGTTCATCGGCGGCCAGCGGCGGCGGTACGGAAAGCGAATGACCTTATCGTTCCCCTCGGACTTCACCCGCCTCGCCGCGCGCACCCGGCTGACGGGGCGCATCGGGCGCACCCGGCGCACCCGGCGCATCGCTGGCGGCCTGGATGCAGGCGACCGTCTGAGCGGCAATTTCCAGTTCCTCGTCGGTCGGAACGACCAGCACCTGCACGCGGCTGCCGTCCGAGTGGATCGCTCGCGGGCCGCCGCTGGACGAGGCATTCCGCGCGGGATCGAGCGAAATGCCGAGGCCGTCCAGGTCGCGGCAACTGCCCGCGCGAACCTCGGCGGAATTCTCGCCGATTCCGGCCGTGAACACGATGGCATCGACGTGCCCCAGGGCCGCCATGTACGCTCCAACATACTTCTTGACGCGGTAGCAGTACATCTCGACGGCCAACTGCGCCCGCGGGTCGCCCGCCGCCGCTCGCCGCAGCACCTCGCGCATGTCGTTCGCTCCGCAGACGCCGCGCAGGCCGCTGTCCTTGTTCAACAGCGCGTCGATCTGGTCGATCGACAGGCCCGCGTCGCGGGTCAGAAAAAAGATCACGGCCGGGTCCAGGTCGCCGCACCGCGTCCCCATCATCAGACCTTCCAGGGGAGTGAACCCCATCGACGTGTCGACGCTCCTGCCGCCGCGCACGGCCGTCGCGCTGGCCCCGTTGCCCAGATGCAGCACGATCAGGTTCAGCTCGATCAGGGGCCGGCCGAGAATCTCCGCCGCTCGCCCGCTGACGTACTGGTGCGACGTGCCGTGGAAACCATAGCGGCGGATGCCGTGGCGCTGGTACAGTTCCGCCGGCAGGGCGTAGTGCCAGGCGTGCGGGGGCAACGTGTGGTGGAACGCCGTGTCGAACACGGCCACTTGAGGCACATGGGCGTATTCGGCCAGCGCCACTTCGATGCCCAGCAGGTTGGCCGGATTGTGCAGGGGCGCGAGCGGGATCTGGCGGCGAATCGCCTCCAGCACCCGCTGGTTGATCAGCGTCGGCTGCTGGAACGCTTCGCCGCCATGCACGACTCGGTGCCCGATGCCGAGCAGTTCCGCCGAGTCGGCGATCGCCCCCGTCTGGTGCAGCACCGTCTGGACCAGACGTAACGCGGCACGGTGGTCGGGCACCGGCTGCTCGCGCACCAGCTCGTCGGCCTGCCCGGCCGAGTCGCGACCGTGATGCAGCAGGCGGCTGCCCGGCTCGCCAATCCGTTCCAGCAGGCCGCGGGCCAGCGACGTGCGCTGCCGCATCTCGAACAGTTCGTACTTCAATGATGAACTGCCGGAGTTGATTACGAGAACTTTCAAGGTCAGCGCTCCCGCGACTGGCCGCCGCGATCGTCCAGGCGTCGCTGCAACGCCTGGGCCTGGATGGCGGTGATGGCGACCGTGTTGACGATGTCCGTTACCGTGCAGCCGCGGCTCAGGTCGTTCACTGGTTTGTTCAAACCTTGCAGGACCGGCCCGACGGCCACCGCTCCGGCCGAACGCTGCACGGCCTTGTACGTGTTGTTGCCGGTGTTCAGGTCGGGAAAGATGAACACGGTCGCCCGCCCGGCCACTTCGCTGCCCGGCAGCTTCGTGCGAGCCACGCTGGCGTCGATCGCCGCATCGTATTGAATCGGGCCTTCGATTGGCAGGTCGGGCCGCAGTTGGCGGGCGATCCGCGTCGCCTCCTGGACCACTTCCACGTCGGCTCCCTTGCCCGACTGCCCGGTGGAATACGACAGCATCGCCACTCGCGGTTCGACGCCGAACATGCGGGCCGTGTCGCTGGAACTGATGGCGATGTCCGCCAGTTGGCGGGCGTCGGGATTCGGGTTGATGGCGCAGTCGCCGTACACCAGCACGTGGTCCGGCAAGCACATGAACATCACGCTCGACACGATCGATACGCCGGGCCGCGTCTTGATGAACTCGAAGGCCGGGCGGATCGTATGCGCCGTCGTGTGGATCGAACCTGAAACCATGCCGTCGGCCAGTCCCAGGTGGACCATCATCGTCCCGAAGTAACTCACGTCGGCCAGGGTGTCGGCCGCCGCTTCGAGCGTGATGCCTTTGTGCCGCCGGAGTTCGTGGTAGGTCTGAGCGAACTGGTCTTTCAAGTCGGACGTCGCCGGATGGATCACGCGAACGTGTTCCAGATCGAGTCCCAGGGCCATGATCCGGGCGCGAATCAGCTCCTCGTCGCCCAGCAGCGTCAGATCCACGACATCGCGCCGCAGCAGAATCTCGGCCGCTCGCAGAATGCGTTCCTCGACCCCTTCGGGCAGCACGATATGCCGCCGGTCGGCCTTGGCCCGCTCCACCAGTTCGTACTCGAACATCAGCGGCGTGACGTTCTCCGAGCGAACGACTTCGATCCGGTGCTCCAGTCGGCGCAAGTCGACGTGGGCTTCGAAGGCCCCCAGCGCGGCGGCGATCTTGCGATGGTTCCGGGGGGCGATCACGGCCCGCAGCGCATGGATCCGCGTGGCGGTCGTGTAGGTGTCGCCCGCGACCAGCAGGATCGGCAGAGGCGGCCGCCGGACGCCATCGATCAACCGTTTGAGTTGGGGCGCCAGTTGCAGACCGCCGGTGAGGACGATGCCGGCGATCTTGGGATAGTGCTCCGAAATCGTCGTGGCCAGGCAGCCCAGGATGATATCGCCGCGATCCGCCGGGCAAATGATCAAGTCGCCCTCCTCGACGTGATCCAGAAAATTCGGCAACTGCATGGCCGCGATTTTGTAGCCCAGCGCGTCGCGGTTCAGATTCTCGCCGTCGCTGTAGATGATCTCGGCCGACAAGGCGTCGACAACTTCGCCGATCGTGGGCGAGGAAAGGACCGGCTGTTCGGCGATCAGGAACAGGGCATCTTCGTGAGGCCACTCCTGCTGCAACTGTTGGAATTCGGGCAGCCTGGCTCGCGGCACCCGGTTGACGATCGTGGCCAGCATCGTGCAACTACTCTCGATCAACTCCTCGCGGGCCGCCGCCAGCACCTCGACCAACTGCTCGCGCGACTTCTCCTGGCCGTTGGCGACGAACAACACGGGGCAGCCCAGATGATTGGCCAGCTCGGCGTTGAATTCAAACTCGAACGCGGCGGCGACGCCCGTGTAATCGGTCCCCTCGCAGACGATGAAGTCGCACTGCCGCTGGAGCTGCTTGAAGCGGTCCAGGATCTGCTTGAGCAACTCGTCCTGCCGGCCGCTGCTGACCAGCTCCCGCGCCTGTTCGTAGCTGGCTCCGTAGGATGCCTCGTACGGTTGCCGCAGGCCGTAGTGAGCCCGCACCAGTTCGATGTCGCTGTCCCGCGCGGCATCGTCCCGGATCACCGGGCGCAGGAAGCCCAGCCGCTGCACCCGGTGCGACAGCAGCTCCATAACGCCCAGCAGGACCAGCGACTTGCCGCTGTCACGTTCCATCGTGGCGATGTAGATGCTGCGGGACATCGGCGTGGGTTCTTTCCGTCAAGCGGATCAAGGCACCGGGTGAGGCGCTCGGGTCCGGCGCCAGCCAGCAGCATGGGCCGTACCCTGGCCATGCGGCGGCACGTCGGCTGCACGTGGAACATGCAGCGTAAGCGAGCCATCGACTTTCGCCAATCCTCCCTCGCTGACGCTTCGGGCGACACAACACCCTTCCTGTCAGGACGCGACGGATCGGCCGCTGTATGTTACACTCACAGGTCTGAAGCAAGGACTTTGGCCGCCATCTCGCGGCCCGCTGCCGTGCCGCGACAAGCGACCAGGCGCGGAGCCCGACGCTGGTGGTTCCCACCCGTGCCGCCGTCGGAGACGCCAGGCACGACCTGCCCTACCCCTGGCTGCCGTGGTTCACTGGAACCGCGGCGGCGGATGGATAGCACACCATGAAGCACTTGCTGACGCCCCTGGCGCTGGTGTTGTCGGCCGCGGCCGGCTGGCTGGTGTATCAGTACGCGACCGGGCAACGGGAACAAGCGGCGAAACCGCCCAGTGCCCGCCCCCAGGCCGTCGAACTGGCCACCATCACGCGGCGGGATCTTCAGGAGCGAGTCGAACTGGTGGGCAGCCTCGAACCGCTGGCCGACGTCACGATCCGTTCACGCGCCCGCGGCTACATCACGGCACTGCCGTTTGACGTGGGCGACCGGATCGCGGCGGACGAGCATGGCCGCCTGCCGACGGTAGTGGAGCTGGAGGACTCGACCGACCGGGAATTGCTGCGCGGAGCGGAAGCGGCCCTGCGAGTGGCCCAGGCCCAACTGGCCGCTCGGCAAGCTCGCCTGAGCTTCGCCCGCAACACGACGCAGCGACAAGCGGAACTGGCGACAACCGGCGCTACGTCCGCGCAGGAGCTGGACCAGGCTCAGTCCGAACTGGCGGTCGCTCAGGCCGAGGTGCAGTTGGAGGAAGCCCGCGTGGCGCAGGCCGCATCGGAGGTCGAGCGGAATCGGCTGGCAGTGCAGCAAGCTCGGCTGCAAGCGCCGTTTGAAGGGTATGTCGCCCAGCGGCTGGTGGAGGTTGGCGCGCTTGCCAATCCGGACGACCCGCTGCTGCGGATCGTCGATCTGGCACGCGTGCGGACGACGGTCTCCGTGGTGGAACAGGACTACGAACGGTTGCGGGTCGGGCAGGACGCCGAGGTGTCGGTGGATGCCTTCCCGGACGAGGTGTTTCGCGGCACTGTGGCGCGGATCGCTCCGGTGCTGGATCCCGACACGCGCACGGCGGTCGTGCATGTCGAAGTGGACAATCCCCGGCTGCGGCTCAAACCGGGCATGCACGCTCGCGTGTCCATCGTCTCGCAGGTCCGGCCGCGGTCGCCGGCGGTGCCGGCCAGCGCGCTGCTGGAGCACGCGGAACAACCCAGCGTGTTCGTGGTGGCGGGGGATCCGCCACGAGTGGAACTGCGACCCGTGCAGATCGGGCTGACCGACGGAGACTATGTCGAAGTCCTGTCGGGACTGGATGCCGAGGCGTGCGTCGTGACGCTGGGCAGCAACCTGCTGCAGGACGGGCAAGCGGTCACGCCCCTGCAGGCCAGCGCGACGGAACTGGTGGCGGAGGACGCCACCGAAGCGCCAGCCGATTCCCGGTCGGGCGCGGAACCCGACCAGGCAGACACAATCCCGCACATCGGCGGCTAACCTGGCCCTAAGCGCATGATTCGACTTGCCGTACAACGACCGGTGGCGACCCTGATGGGGTGCCTGATCGTGGTGCTGCTGGGCGTGGTCGCTTTGCGCGGGCTGGCCGTCGACCTGATGCCCGAAGTGTCGTTTCCCACGGTCAGCGTGATCACGCTGTATCCGGGGACCGCGCCGGAGGAGATGGAGACGCTGGTCACTCGCCCGCTGGAGCAGGCGTTGAGCGCCGTGAGCCGGGTGGAGCGGCTGTCGAGCACCAGCGCCGAGGGGAGCAGCACGATCCGCGTGCAGTTGCAGTGGGGCACCGACCTGGACGCGGCGATCGCCGACATGCGGCAGACGATCGACAAGATCCGCGAACAGTTGCCCGAGGGGATCGAGGAACCGTACATTCGGCAGTTCGACGTGGCCGACCGGCCGATCATCTATCTGGGGCTGATCAGCAACCTGGATCCGTTGTCGCTGACTCGGCTGGCCGAGAAGCAGATCGTGCCGCGGCTGGAGCGGATCGAAGGGGTGGCTCGCGTCGGACTGCGCGGCGCGGTGCGGCGCGAGATTCAAGTCGACATCAACCGGCATGAGCTGGAAGCCCGCAACATCGCCGTGTCCGAAGTGGTCGCGGCGCTCGAGCGCGAGAACCGCGTCCAGCGGGCCGGCGACCTGCAGGAGGGCCATTTCAACGTGCTGGTCCGCAGCCGCGGCGAGTTCGGCAACCTGCAGCAGATCGCCGACACGGTGATTCGCCAACGAGCCGGCGTCGTGGTGCGGGTGCGGGACATCGCCCGCGTGGTGGACGGGCTGGAACGCCGCACCGAGCTGACTCGCACCGATGGCCGCCCCGGCATGATGGTCTATGTGTTCAAGCAGTCGGGCGCCAACACGATCGCGGTCAGCGACGCGGTGCACTCGGCCGTGGCCGAACTGAACGCGCAGTTGCCCGAAGCCGACTTGACGATTCGCATCGACAAGTCGGACTTCATCCGCCAGGCGATCGCCAACGTCCGCGGCTCGGCCGTTCTGGGCATGGTGCTGGCGGTGGGCGTGCTGCTGTTCTTCCTGCGGAGTTTTCGCAGCACGCTGGTGATCGCCATCTCGATGCCGCTGTCGCTGCTGGCCACGTTCGTGCTGATCTACTTCAAGGGCTTCACGCTGAACCTGATTTCGTTCGGCGGGCTGGCCCTGGGGATCGGCTTGCTGGTGGACAATTCGATCGTGGTGCTGGAGAGCATCTTCCGGCTGCGGGCCGAGGGGGTCGATGCCCGCTCGGCCGCCGTCCAGGGGACTCGCGAGGTGGCGGCGGCGATCACGGCCAGCACGCTGACCACGCTGATCGTCTTCCTGCCGCTGCTGTTCATCGAGGGCGTTACCGGCATCTTGCTGCACCAGTTGGCCTGGGTCGTCTCGATGGCCCTGGTCTGCTCGCTGCTGTTCAGCCTGACGTTGACTCCCGTGCTGACGACGTTCTGGGACGAGCCGACGGCCGAACGCCAGGGCTGGCTGCGGCGAGCGGCCGGCCGGCTGCACGCCTGCAACGGGGCGCTGGTCCGAGCAGGCGAGACTGGATACCGGAAGGTGCTGCAACTGAGCATGCGGCACGCGGGGCTGGTCGGCTGCCTGCTGCTGCTGGCGTTCAGCTCCACGCTGGGCCTGGTCCCGCTGATCGGTACGGAATTCATTCCGCGAACGGACGAGGGCGATCTGCGGGTCGAGGCGGAGATGGCGGCCGGTGTTCAACTGGCGACGCTCGATCGGCAGTCCCGGCAGGTGGAAGAACTGGTGCGGCGGCATGTGCCGGAGGCCCTGGTCATGTCGTCGTTCGTCGGCGACGAGGCGCGGGACGGCGATCGGTGGCATCACGCCAACATTCGCCTTCGCCTGCGGCCGCGAAGCCAGCGGCAGCGGAGCCTGGAGGAAATCCGCAGCGACCTGGAACAGCGGATGGAGCCGATCGCCGGCATGAAGGTGCGGGTCCGAGCCTCGAACGATACCCTGATGTTCCGCATGGTCAACCAGGATGGCGGCGGCGACGTGGAAGTGGAGATCCGCGGGCACGACCAGGAGACGGCCGAACGGCTGGCGGTCGAGGTGGCCGAACGGATGGCCGCGACCCGCGGCCTGACAAACATCAATCCGGGCACGCAGGACCGCCGCCCCGTCATGTCGGCCGAGATCGACCGAGCCAAGGCCTCGCTGCTGGGGATCAGCGTGGGAGACATCACGCAGGCGCTGGAGACCACCATCCGCGGCACCGAAGCCACCGTGTACCACGACCAGGGCGACGAATTCAACGTCGTCGTGCGGCTCACCGAACAAGACCGCAGCCGGCAGGCCGACCTGGGCTATGTGACCACCGCCACGCCCACCGGACGGCTCGTGCCGCTGCGCAACCTGGTCCGCTTCCGGCACCACCAGGATGCGGTCGCCATCCAGCGCCTGGACCAGCAGCGGACGGTCACCGTCGCCGCCGACGTCAGCCAGCGGGACCTGGGCAGCGTGGTCGCCGATCTCCGCGACAAACTCGATACGCTGCCGCTGCCGACCGGCTTCACGCTGAATATCGCGGGCGACTGGGAGGAGCAGCAGCGCAGCTTCAACGCCCTGCGGATCGGCTTCCTGCTGGCGGTGATGCTGATGTACATGGTGATGGCCGCGCAGTTCGAATCGCTGCGCGATCCCCTCTTGATCCTGCTCACCCTGCCGCTGGCCGCGGTGGGCGTGATCCTGATCCTGGTGCTGACCGAGTCGACGCTCAACGTGCAGTCGTTCATCGGCCTGATCATGCTGGCGGGCATCGTGGTGAACAACGCGATCGTGCTGATCGACTACATGAACCAGTTGCGAGCGGGTCAGCCGGAACTGCCGCTGGAGGAAGTGATTCTGCTGGCGGCGGTCCGCCGTTTCCGGCCGATCATGATGACGACCACCACCACGGTGCTGGCGATGATTCCGATCGCACTGGGCTGGGGCGAGGGGGGCGAGCTGCAGGCGCCGCTGGCGCGCGTGGTGATCGGCGGCCTGCTGTCGGGCACGCTGATCACGCTGCTGGCGATCCCGCTGGCGTATCGTTTTGAAAAGGGCCGACTCGAAAGAGCCCCCAAACAGCGGACGGAATCGCCAGCCGGAAGTGGCACGATGAAGGGCGAAATGGTGGCTGAAAGCGGTCGGCTGGAGGTCGGGGCGGAACGCTTGGCGGGCGACGACGCTGGAATCAGTTCGGATGAATGCCGGCCGCTTGCCCGCCTGGAATCGGGCCCCATATCAAGCTAGACTTATGAATTGCGTGCGTGGACGTGTTTTTTGGACAGAAACTTTTTCGTTAGAAGTGAGGACCGACATGAGATCTATGATCCTTCCGTCGGTCGCCTTGCTGGTCGTTACGATCGGCTCGGCGGCTAACGCGGCGGACCTGGAATCCGGCCTGCAGGTCGGAGAGAGGGCCGGCGCGTTCAATGTCAAGGACTGTACGGGGCCGAGCGAAGGCAAATCGCTCTGCTATCGCTGACAGTACGGCGCTCGTCCGGTGGTCAACGTGTTTGCACGCGAGATCACGGACAACTTGGCCAGTCTGGTCAAGAAGCTCGACGCGGTGGTGGGTGAGAACCAGGACAAGCAGATGAGGGGTTTCGTCGTGTTGCTGTCGGAAGATCCCGACGCGGACGAAGCCAAGCTGAAGGAATTGGCCAAAAAGCACGGCATCAAGAACGTGCCGCTGACGATTTTCGATGGCGTGGCTGGTCCGGGGAGCTACAAGATCTCCAAGGACGCCGACGTGACCGTCCATTACTGGCTGGGCACCGAGGTGAAATCCAACCATGCTTTTGCCAAGGGGCAACTGAGCGAGGCGGCCATCGAGAAGGTGGTAGCGGACGCGCCCAAGATTCTGAACTGAGCGGACGGGTGGCGGTGCCTCTGCGCACCGCACTGGCAGCTAGTGACACGCACGCCGGACCCGCCCTGACCGCTCGTAGGGCGGGTCCTTTCTTTTCTTTGCCATCCTTCTCACTTTCGAGTTCTACTTTTCGCTCGGAGGCATCCGCAGTGACTGTTTCACGCATTGTGGCCGGCGGCGTCTGGTTCGGATTGTGTCTGCTGGCGGCGGCTGACTGCGCGGCGGGCACGTCGAACAGCCTGCTGGACATCTCGGCCGACGGGCAGTTGCTGGCCTGCTCCAACCGCGACGCGGGGACCGTGACGCTGATCCAGTTGCCCGACCTGAAAAAGCTGCGGGAGGTGCCGGTCGGAGCGACGCCCGAGGGCGTGACGTTTCTGGGCGACTCGCATCAGGTGGCGGTGGCCGTTTACGGCGACGACCAGATCGTGCTGCTGGATGCCGACACGGGTGAAACGCTGCATACGATCCCGGTGTTCGACGAACCGTACGGCCTGGTAAGCAGCCCGGACGGCCGGCGGTTGTACGCCACGTTGGACTATCCGGGGCAGGTGGTCACGATCGACGTGGCCACGGCCGCGGTGGTGGCCCAGCACAATGCCGGCAGCTTCCTGCGCGGACTGGCGCTGGCGGGTGAGCCACCGCGTTTGTACGTGACCGAATACTACACGGCAACGGTCATCGCGCTGGCCCCCGAGACGGGGCAGATTCTGGACCGCTGGCCGGCGGCCAGCACCGACAATCTCGCTCGGCAACTGATCCCTCATCCACGACGGCCGAAACTGTACGTGCCGCACATCCGCTCGCGAGTCACCGCCGTGCATGGCGAAGGGTCGATCTTTCCCTACTTGTCGGTGATCGATACGCGGGCCGACCAGGAGCGGCGGCGGACTCGGATCCCGATGGACGCTTTTCTCGGCAACCGGGTCACCGCGAATCCCTGGGAGGTGGCAGTGTCGGCCGATGGTCGGAAGCTGGCGATTGTCTTCAGCGGCACCAACGACATGTTTGTCTGCGATGTGGTGGACGACGATTACCGCGAGGTGACTTATCGCGGCTACGTGACACTGGGACACAACCCGCGAGCGGTGCGATTTTCGCCGGACGGGCTGAAACTGTACGTCTACAACGCCCTGGATTTCGAACTGGTGGCGTACGACGCCGAGAGCCTGCGAGCGGCGGGCAAGGTTGCGGTTTGCGAGAATCCGCTGGGCGGGCAGGTGCTGCAAGGCAAGCGGCTGTTCTATTCCGCCTTGCCGCCGATGGTCGGCCGCCGCTGGATCTCGTGTTCCAGTTGCCATCCCGACGGGCAGCCCGACGGCCGCACCTGGCACAATCCCGAAGGCCTGCGGAACACGCAGTCGCTGGCCGGTCTGCTCGACACGCACCCGATCCACTGGTCGGCCGACCGGGACGAAGTGCAGGACTTCGAGCACACGATCCGCGGACCGTTGATGCAGGGTCGCGGGTTGATTCCGGGACGAGTGAACGAATCGCTGGCCGAGCCGAACGCGGGCCGCTCGGCCGAAGCCGACGCCCTGGCCGCTTACACGAATTCGCACAAGTTCGCGCTCAGCCCGCATGGCAAGCAGGGCCTGAGCGCCGAGGCGGCGCGCGGCCGGGAACTGTTTTTCTCGCGGGAGACCGCCTGTGCAAGCTGCCACTCCGGCAAGCTGTATACGGATTCCGCTCCGGGACCGGCCGACAAGCTGGTACGGCACGACGTGGGCACCGGCCAGGACGACCCGACCGAAAAGATGGGCCCCGCCTTCGACACTCCGTCGCTGCTGGGCGTGTACCGCACGGCCCCCTACCTGCACCACGGCCGCGCGGCGACGCTGGAGGACGTACTGACCACCTGCAATCCGGACGATCGGCACGGCAAGACCAGCCATTTGAATCCCGGGCAGATCGCCGACCTGGTCGAGTTTCTCAAGGCTCTGCCATACGCCGGTGATAAACCATAGTCGCCTTTTGCTTCTCCAGGAGACCATTCCCATGCGCCAGCACTTTGCCTTGCCGCTGCTTCCTGGCCTGCTGCTGTTCCTTTCCGGCTGCGGCGGCGGCCCGGCGGTACCGGTCGACGCGACTGGACCGGCGGCGGCGACGAAACCCGCCGTGGAGGTCAGTGTCAAGAGCTGGGCCGAGACCCAGCAACTGGTCGCTCAGCATCCGGGCCGGGTGGTGGTGATCGACCTCTGGACCACCTGGTGACTGGACTGCGTGCGGGAGTTGCCGCACCTGGTGCAGTTGCACCAGAAGTATCCGGACCAGGTAGCCTGTATCACGGTGAATCTGGACTACTCAGGCGGAGAAAAGGGTCCGGAAGAGTTCCGCGAACAGGTGCTCAAGCTGCTCGAGCCGCGGGACGCCACCTGCATCAACGTGATTTCAAGCGACTCGGACGAGCAGGTCTACCAGCAGCTTGGCCTGGCCGCCGTGCCCGCCGTGCTGGTGTACGACAAGACCGGCGCGCTGCGCAAGCGGTTTGACAACGAGCAGGGCGAGTATGGCGACGAGGGTTTCAATTACGAGCAGCATATCGTGCCGCTGGTCGAGCAACTGCTGGCGGAGCCCCATTCGTCGGGCTGAGACGATGGCGGAATCGCCAGCGGATCCGTGGGAGCGATCGAGCGTATTGCTCCCGAACTGGCGTTGACTACAATGTCAGGATCATGCCTCCCTCTCAGTCGGCGGTCAACCGCGTACGTCAGGTTCGTACTGCGCTAGGGCTTACCCAGGCGGAGCTGGCTGGTCGCGCGGGCATTTCCCGGACCGCCGTGACGGCCATCGAGGGTCGGCGGCTGGTGCCTTCCGTGGCCGCGGCGCTGGCTTTGGCGAAGGCCTTGGGAACCACCGCGGAACAACTGTTTGGCTCCGCGGATCCGCAGGACCTTGCGCCCGAGTGGGCCTGGGAACCGCGAACGCCCGAGAGCCCGTTCTGGCAGGCCGAAGTCGCAGGCCGTTTGTGGCGCTACCCGGCGGAATCGGCGCCGATGTGGACCCCGCCGCCCGACAGCGCGGGGGCCACCGACAGCGCGCTGGCGAGCGGCCTGCCGGCGACCGCCGATCGCACGCTGGTGGTGGCCTGCTGCGATCCGGCCGCGGGATTGCTGGCGAGTGAGTTTGGGCGAGCCACCGGTCAGCGGATGCTGGTGTTCACCCGGTCGAGTGGCCAGGCACTCGATCTGCAACGGCAGGGGAAAGTGCATCTGGCCGGGTTGCATTATTCGACGGACGAGGACCCTGAGCGAAATGCCCGAATGGTGCGCGAGACTCTGGGAGATGAATACCTGCTGTTGCGCATCGCCCAGTGGCAGGAGGGAATCGCCACGGCGTCCAGTTCAAGGATCCACTCGATCCGCGGCGCGTTGCGTTCCACGCGGACTTGGATCGGGCGCGAGCCGGGTTCGGGCGCGCAACAATGCCTCGATCGGCTCCTCGGCAAGCGCCCGGCGCCGACGCGAGTGGCACGCAGCCACCGCGGCGTTGCCGAGGCGATTGCGTCCGGGTGGGCCGAGGCGGGGATTTGCGTCCAGTTGACTGGTTTGGAGGCCGGTCTCCAATTCCTGTCCGTGCAGCGGGAAGTTTACGAACTGTGTCTGCCCAAGGCGTTGCTTGACGATCCCCGCATCCGGGCGCTGCTGGCGGTCGTCCGCTCGCAGCAGTATCGCCGAATGCTCCGTCATCTGCCCGGTTACGACGCCGGAGAAACGGGCACCCTGGCGGGAGTAAACTGAATGACTTGCCGCGGGATCTCGCCGGCCGCGTGTACGGCCATCGTTCTGTCGCTCGTTTGGTTGGCCGGGTGTGGTGCGGGCACGAGTGCGCCGCCCGTCGCTGGCCCGGCCGCGGCGCCGCGGCCGGCCCGGACCGCT
>JAGFJK010000212.1 GCA_024102795.1 Pirellulaceae bacterium | reverse complement strand
CGTGGCCGCGCTGGGCCAAGGCGCGGGGCCCGATGGCCTGCGGGCCACGAGCCGCAGCGGGGTGTATGAAGCCGTGCTGACCCGCAACGATGGCAGCCTGGAAGTGCGGCGTTTCGCCGAAAATGTCGATCCGGCCGAGGGCGACCTGGCGATCCTGGAAACCCAGGCGCTGCTGGACAAACTGTCGCCGCTGAAGCTGGAGTTTCACCACGCCGACGACTACCAGTACGGCCAGGTGAACCAGGATGGATTGAATCGGAGCTTGTTGCTCATGGGACTCTTGATCTGCTTGTTATTGGGTGAGCAACTGCTGGCTTACCTGGCAAGTTACCACCCGGCGCGAGGAGCCGCCCGCTGATGCACACTTGGGGATACCTGCTGGCGGACGCCACCGAGACCTACCACGAGTTCGCCCGTCTGGAGACCATGACGGAAGTCTGGCAGTGGTTGCTGTTGCTGCTGGTCTGCGCGGGCGTGCTGGTTTACAGCCTGGTGATGTACGCCTACGACAGCGTCGAGTTGCCGCGAGCCCTGGCCGTGCTGCTGATCGGCCTGCGGCTGGCCGCGTTCTTCGGCATCCTGTTCTATTTCATGGATCTGGAAAAACGCAGCCGCCGCGAACTGGTTCATCCGTCGCGGACGCTGGTGCTGGTCGATACCAGCCAGAGCATGGGGCTGCAGGATTCGGACAGCACGTCGGTCCCGGCCGGTCCCAGCCGGATCGACCTGGTGATTGAGGAGTTTCAGCGGGGCGAGCTGTTGCCCAAGCTGCGGGCGCAGCACGACGTGGTGGTCTACGGCTTTGACGAAACGACCAGGCCGCGGGAGCTGGCGACGTTCGCCAAGCTGCCGGGCGAGGGCGATCGGGATCCCGACGCGGTGCGCCAGCAGCAGCGGGACGCCTCGCTGCGCCAGTCGCGGCTGCTGGCCGGAATCGCCGGCGGCGTCTTGCTGGTTTCGCTGCTGGCGGGCCTGGTGTTCCTGATTTCCCGCCAGTTCAGCGCCACGGCGGAAGGGCCGTCCTGGGCGCTGCTGGTCAGTATCGTGACGGTCCTGGCCGCGGTGGTGATTCTGGCGGTGGCCAGCCTGCGGACTCCCGACGTGGGTCTGCTGGCGCTGTGGGGCCTGCGCGATCCGGCTCCGGCCGAGAGCCCCGAACAGGTCACGGCCGGTGCGCCGGTCGAGGATGCCGAGCAGCCGCCAGTGGACTGGGCGACCGAGCTGGTGCCGCGCGGCGTCGAGACGCGGATCGGCGACGCCTTGCGATACGTCGTCAACAAGGAGCGTGGCGGCCCGATCGCCGGCGTGGTGCTGATCAGTGACGGGCGCGAGAACGAAGGTTCCAGCTACCAGGTCGCGGCCGCCGCGGCCCAGGCCGCCTCGATCCCCGTTCACGCCGTGGGCATGGGCTCCGACAAGCGGCAGACGAACGTCCGCGTCGTCGACCTGGAGGCGCCCGAACGGGTGTATCCCGGCGACAAGTTTCAGTTGTCCGGCTACCTGCAGGCCTTTGGCATGGGCGACCGGCTGGTCACCGTCGAACTGCTCAGCGGGCCCGCCGGCAGCGAGGATCCGGCGACGGAATCATCCGAGGAAGTGCGGCGCGTGCGGCTGGCCGATGACGGCGAAATCCAGACGCTGGAACCGTTCGTCGTGACGCCCGAAGAGGAAGGCCGGCGGCAGTACCGCCTGCGCATCACCAACGTGGAAGACGACCTGGACCAGCGCGACAACGACAAGATCGCCACCGTGGAGGTGGTCGAACGGCGCTCGCGCGTCCTGCTGATCGCCGGTGGTCCGACGCGCGAGTACCGCTTTCTGCGGAACATGCTGTTCCGCGACCGGGATACCGTGGTCGACGTCTATCTGCAGACCGCCGAACCGGGCGTGTCGCAGGAGGCCGACGACGTGCTGTTTGAATTTCCGGATCTGGCGGACGAGCTGTTCGAGTACGACTGCATCGTGGCCTTCGACCCGGACTGGCTGGCCTTGACCGATCAGCAGGTGGAACTGCTGGAACGCTGGGTCAGCGAGAAGGCGGGCGGCCTGATCGTGGTGGCCGGACCCGTGTTCACGCCCCAGTGGACCCGGCTGCGGCGGGGGGCCGATGACCGCGTCGATACGCTCAAGGCACTCTACCCGGTCGTGTTCTACTACCAGGGTTCGGCGACGCTGTCGTTGGGCCGCTTCGGTGGCACCGCCGCCTGGCCGCTGGAATTTACCCGCGAGGGCCAGGAGGCCGAATTCTTGTGGCTGGAAGATGACGCGATCAGCAGCGAGCAGGGCTGGGCCGGATTCGAGGGAGTCTTTGGTTACTACGCGGTTAAGGATCCCAAGCCGGGCGCTCGGGTCTATGCTCGCTTCTCCGATCCCGAAACGGCGATTGACGGCGAATTGCCGATCTACATGGCCGGGCAATTTTATGGCGCCGGGCGAGTCTTTTTTCAGGCCAGCGGTGAAGTCTGGCGGTTGCGATCCGTGGATGATACGTACTTCGAGGCGTATTACACCAAGCTGATCCGCTGGGCCTCGCAGGGCCGCCTGCTACGGGACTCCAGCCGCGGCGTGCTGCTGGTTGAGAAGGACCGCTGCGTCCTGGGAGAACAGGTCTCGGTGCGGGCCATTCTGACCGACCCGCAACACCAGCCGCTGGCGGCCGAGCAGGTGGATGCCGTTTTGGTGAAACCTGACAGCACCCGGACGACACTCACCTTGCGGAAGTTGCAGGATAGCGCTCGCGAGGGGACCTTCGCCGGGCAATTCACCGCGCTGCAGAAGGGCGACTACCGCGTGGAGCTGACGCCGCCCGAAGCGGGGCAGGACGAACTGCTGGCGCGGGACGTCCGTGTGCTCGTGCCCCAGAAGGAAATCCAGCAGCCGCAGCGGCATGACGCCCTGCTCAAGGAACTGGCCGACCGCACGGGAGGTGAATACTACATCGGACTGGATGCGGCGATGAGTCGTGGCGGACCGGCCCGCCAGGGCTTGGTGGAAGCGTTGGTCCCGCAGGACCACGTTTCGTTCCTGCCGGGCACTCCGGACAAGAGTTTCGAACGCCAGTTGATGATCTGGCTGATGGCCATGGTGTGTGGAGTATTGTCGGTGGAGTGGTTGATCCGCCGGTTAAGCAAGCTGGCGTGACCGGCTGCGAGGGAAAGGGTTGGATTGACGCTGAGTCCAAAGTGACACGGTCGATCGAAATTGGTAAGATATGGGGGGGCTGGGTCCCCGAGAACGCGGATTGGTTGAGCGGGAGCAGGCATGGCATCCGAGGCGATCGGTTATCCCGAACAGGGTTCTTCCGCGACGGCTCGCTTGGAGCTGGCGCCCAATGTGCGATCGGCGTTGCGGGGCCTGCGTCGCCGGATCCGCTTGTACGTCTGGGCGGAAGGTCTGGTGTTGGCCTTCATCTGGCTCGGCCTGACGTTCTGGCTGGCGCTGGCCGTCGACTATTTGACGGTGTATTTCGCGGGTGCCGAGTTGCCGGTCTGGACTCGGGCCTGCATCTTGTTTGGCGTGGGTGTGGGTCTGGCGGTGATCCTGGCCTATTGGGTCTTGGCGCGGGCGTTTACCAGCTTGCCCGACCATAGCATGGCCGTGTTACTGGAACGGCGATTCGCCGGTTTCGGCGACAGCCTGGTGACGGCGGTGGAAATGAGCGAGGAACCCGATCACGCTCGGCCGTTCAGTCGCGAGATGCTGGACCAGGCCAACCAGCGGGCCCAGGCCCAGATCGACAGCGTGCGGCTGGGCGACGTATTCAACGTCCGCCGACTGATCTGGAAATTTGTGCTGGCGGTCCTGCTGTTGCTGCCCGCCGGCCTGGTCTGGGGCCAGACGTTGCAGACGGGGTTCGACCGCCTGGTGTTGCTGAAGAACGTCGACTGGCCGCGCAGTGCCCGGATCGAGGTGGTGGGTGTCCAGGTGCAGCGGGCCGTGGTGGATCCCAACCTGCCGGCCGCTCCGCTGGTGCCGTTCGAGGACCGTTCGATCAAGGTGGCTCGCCATTCCAGCCTGACGCTGCACGTGCGGGCGGACGTGACGGCGCCGAAGGTGCCTGAGTTCTGCACGATCTGGTACACGACGACGGATGGCGACCGGGGCCGCGTGATCATGAAGAAGATCGGCCGCCCGCGCGATCAGTATCAGCAGTACACGTTCGACGAGAAGCCGCTGAAGGGGATTCTTACCAGCCTGGACTTCTCGGTCCGCGGTTACGACCATCGCTTGCACGACTACCACGTGGAAGTGGTCGACAATCCGGCGGTCATCAATACGAAGCTGCAGT
>JAGFJK010000162.1 GCA_024102795.1 Pirellulaceae bacterium | reverse complement strand
CCGTCTCCTCGTCCAGCGGATTCGTGACCTTGATCAGCCGGGCCAGGTTGTCGTACACGTAGTCCGTTTCGTCGGTGCCGATGGTGCCGCTCTTCATTTTGATACGCCGGTCGGCCGCGTCGTACTCATACTGGATCGCGGCCGAACCGTCCATCCAGGCTTCGCCTACCATCGTCACGTTGCCGCGGGCATCGTACGAGTAGGTCGACTCGGGCGCGGTCAGCGAACCCGCGCCGTCGGGGTCTGGGCGCGTCACGCTGACCAGCCAGCCACAACTGTTGTACTGGTAGTCCGTGTCGTTACCCAATGCGTCGGTCACGGTGGTCGCTTGCCCGAGGGCATCGTAGACATAGGTCGTGGTAGCACTTTCACGGTCGGTCACGGAGGTCAAGCGGGCGAGCGCGTCGAAGGTGTAGCTGGTCGTGTTGCCCAGCTCGTCGGTGACGTCCGTCAGGTTGTCCGCCGTATCATAGTCGAACGTGGTGGCCGTGTCGTTGTCGTAGGTGATCGTTTCCAGGCGTCCATAACCGTCGTAGTCATATTTGGTAACCGAGGGGATTTGCGGGCCCGCCGGCGCCGCGCCGTCGGGATCCGGAGTCGTGATCGACGTGACCCGACCACCGGAGTCATACGTGTAGGTCCAGACACCACTGCCGGCATCGGTCAGTTCATTCAGGTTGCCGTAGGCGTCGTAATCGAAGCCCGTTTCATGGCCCAATTCGTCGGTGGCCACTTCCACAAGATTGAAGGACGATTCGTACGTCCAGGTCCGGGTGTTGCCAAGCGGATTGCGTTGAAATACAAGGTTGCCCAGAGCGTCGTATCCCAGCACCGTGACGGGACTGGTCAGCGAGCCCGTGCCGTCGGGGTCTTCCTGGGTGATGCGGACCGGTTGGCCGTGGCTGTTGCGTTCGGTCGCCGTCTCATTGTCCAGCGGGTCGATCCAGAGCGTAACGTTGCCGAAACGATCCGTCTTAAAATCACTCACGACCGAGACGTCGGTCGCGTGGCCGGCGGGAGAAGCCGCTGTCAGGCTGTTTCCACTGGTACTGGTGGGCAGTCCAACTGTCTGGAGCGCCGTAAGTGCCCACGAGGTCGAGTCCGGGTAGCCGATGGATGCCAGGCGACGGTGGCTGCCGTATGTGAAGTCGGTGTCGTCGTCCAACGGGTTGGTGATCGTGGTGAGCAAGTGGCTCGTGGCGTCGTACGAGAATTCGGTGACCGGACTGGACAGCGCCCCGCCGCCGTCGGGATCGGGCTGGGTGATGCTGGAGAGCCGACCGCTGCCGTCGTAGGCTAGCGTCGCCGTGCGGCTGGCGAAGTCGGTGACCGACGTCAACCGCCCGTTGGTGTAGGTGAATGTGGTCTCCCGGCTGAAAGGATCGGTGATCTTGGTCAGCAGTCCGCTGGTGTAGGTGTAGCCGACCGTGTTGCCGTTGCGGTCCGCGCGGGCCGTTAGTTGGCCCGAGCTGTTGAACGTGGACTCGTTGCCGTGCTTGTCCGTCAGCGTATAGGTACCGGAATCCAGTTCCAGCGTGGAAAACGTGACGTCGCCCTCGGCCGGATCGAATCCGCCGCCACCGTCCGCGGCGAACCACAAGGCGTCGCCCGTCGATTGCACCCACAGCACACCGGCGGATTCGACAACCAATTCATCCAGGCCGGCCAGTTGCCAACCTCGACCAAACGGATGCGTGGCCGCATTGCGGTTGACGATGTCGTGGAAGCCGGCGTAGATGTGCGAAACCAGTGAACTGGAAATGTCCGTCGTAAGATCGACCGAGTATTCATAGCGGCCGGTCGAAAGCGATGTCGCGTCGCACTGCAAGGCGAAACGCAGCGAATCGCCGGCCGACAGGCCCGTCGTGTCGAACTCGTAGGTCGTGCCGGCGGAGGAGTTGAAGGTCAGTTCCGCGGTGATCTCGTCTGGGACCGAACTGGTATCTTGCAGAAACGTCTCGACCACGATGATCGGTTCGGGCAGCGTGCCCGAGTCATACAGGAGAAACAGCCCCGGTGTCAGCGGTTCGGCCAATTCCAGATCGCCCGTCAACAAGTGGCTGCCCGCTCGCGGCCGTTCCTCCAGGTTGGTACGTGGCCCCAGATGACCGCCAACGGCGATGGAGACGGTCGCGATGCTGCCGTCGTGCGTCCCATCGTTCAGCTTGTAGGTAAAGGTGTCGACGCCCACGAAGCTGGTATCGGGCGTATAGGTGAAGGTGCCATCGGTGCCGCTGAAACCGGTTATGGAGCCATGGCTGGGACTGTCGACGATCGATGCGGTGAGCGAGTCGCCTTCGGGATCCCAGTCATTGTCGAGCAGCGTCGTATCCGTGGTCGTGATGGTCAGCGCGGTATCCTCGGCGGTGACGTAGCTCGCGTCGGGCAGCGCCAGCGGCGCGCCGTTCAGAACCACGCGAGGTTCCAATTTCTCCAGCCGAAGCAGGATGCGGAAGTGCGGGCTTCGCCTCTTGACCGCGCTGCGGGAACGTCTACCGTCTTGAGGCTTTGAGCGGCTGAGTAACATCCTCACTCCTCCCTGGCGTTTGTCGCTAGCATCGCATGTTGAAACGAGTTCGATGCGTTGAGGACAGTCGCAATCCGACACTCACTACGAGCGCCGACCACGATAACCAGTGCCAACTCAGCCCCATTGACATGGGCCATGCCCGAATGGGCGTTCATTAGGGATTAGGGAATAGAGCAGTACGGTTGGCAAATGTCAATTATCAAAACCTAGGAATTTGGGTAAATCGAGCGATGGCAGCTTGTCAGAGTTGAAAGTAGCTGGAGAGTCAGAAGCTGTGCTGCTGGATTCGCCGTGTGTGGACTCCGAGTTGGACCATGCGTTCGAGCAGGTCGCAGCGCGGGACTCATTCCCTGACTCGCCCGACTCCCAACCTGATTCCCTGTCGTCAAGCATGTCGCTTGAGAGCACTTTCCTGGAGCCCAGCGGCGCAACGGACAGCGGTGTGTGTGATGAGACCAGCAGCGCGGTTCCTCTCGCGGACTGCGGCTCAGCCAACGCGGCCGCCACGCCGCCCGACGCGCCCAGCCACACCCGCTACCTGCGTCTGTTTCGTGACGGCGAACGTCGCCGTCGAGCGTCCGACAGTCCGATTCTGGATATGTCGATGTCGGACTATGCGCGGATCCTGCTGTGGGTCGTGGCGCAGACGGCCGCTGCGCGAGCGTCACGGAGTCGGACCCATCGGGACTGGTGCAGCACTTGAGGACGTACGGGCTGGCCCCCGATCACTGGGCGGCCGCGGTGGATAACCTTGACGAGTGTTTCGGGCGCGAGGTCGGGTCGGTCGAGCGGCTGCGCGAGTTGCTCGATCGCAACGGGGATCGGTGGGTGAAGGGCATGCGGAACTGTCGAGCGACAATTGGCTGACGCGTCGACACTGACCTGCTGCGGCGGTAAGCGTGAGGACGATCAGCGGGGCTGCGTGTCACGCCCCACACGCCTGACGCCGGAGCAGGTCGCCCACCAATCACTCGGTCACCCGCTTACCCCGTTTTTTTTGCGGTCCGCTCAGCGTGCCGGGAAGCCGCGCCTCGAAGCTGACTGAAGTGCAGTTCGTAGCCCACCGACACTCGCTTTTGGGCCGCTTGCCCCCGGTCAACTGTCCCATTTGCGCCTCTGCCGGACCAGCCGCTCACCACTCCACCTGCTGGTCCCACAGCCCAGCCGTCCGATTTTTGGGTGTCTTCCCGTTTCCCCCTTTTTTCCCCGGCCCCCCCTGACAGTTGATTGTGTTACAGTTGTCGGCCGCCTAGAACTACTTCATCTCTTGAGGGATCGATTCTTCTCGCCGAGGTTGGAACATGAAGCCTACTCGGGGCTTAGTGTGTCCGGTGCTTGTCCCTTCCAGCATCGATTGGGAACGGGATTACTCGAAATTGACGGTTGCCGATCTGGCGGCGATTTCCGATGAGCAACTGGCGGCGGTCGATCCGCTGGCCATGAATCTCATCGTGGCCAAGGGCGTCCCGTCGCTGGCCGCCCTCGACATCCGGCACTACCAGGACATCGTGGATGGCTGGGTACTGGAGCTGAACCGCCGTTGCCTTCCGCGCTGGGAACCCTTCTTTCACAAGTCGCCGCAGGATTGGGAAAACGACATCCGGTACTTCCGGCTGGGCATGGTCTGCCAGTACCTCGATCTCGAAGTCGGCATTCAGTACAACCAGCACCAGCGCGACGTGCCTTGGATTCTCTACACCACTCCCTCGGACGTTTTTCTGAACGGTGTGCTCGATACCCGCGAGGGCACCTGCGGTACTATGGCCGCTCTGCATGTCGCGATGGGTTGGCGGATGGGTTGGCCTGTCTCGCTCGCCTGTGTCGTGTCGCATTACATTCTGCGTTTCGATGATGGCGAGGTGATTTACAACATCGAGGCGACCCAGGCTGGTCATGCATGCCAGCTCCCGTCGAGAATCGCTTTACTAATCTCGTGGGCCGCTTCGCTCCAATTCTTGAGCAATTGGCCGATCCACTTGGCTACGAGGCCTGACGGAAAGGTTGACCTCGACAAATCGGAAGTGACGGAGGACGACATTGACAATGGCTATCCGATTGAATTTGACTGGCATACACATCCGCGCCAATGAAGAAGTAAGGTCGCGGTACTTCATGCCTGATAGTCTGTTCACCACAGGGAAGGAACAAATGTGGAAGATGAATTTGCGTCGTGGTGTGCGAAGTTGGCTACACGTATTCGTTACGATGGCTGCCGTGGGCACGTGGTTGGCGTTCACAGCCTCGGATATCTCACGTAACGCTGCACACGCACAGGAAAAGCTTCAAGCTTACCCTAATGAGGACTTCCAGGCGTCAATCGTACAATTACTCGCCCATCGCGATAGATATCACGGAAAGAAGATACAGATCAAAGGATTCTTGCATGTGCGATTCGAGGATTCGGCTATCTATCTGTCTAAAGACGATGGTGAGCACGGTATCACAACTAATGGGTTCTGGGTCTCGTTCGAAAAGGCTAATGTCCCCTTCGAGGGGGCTGTTGGACCTGGAGAATTTGATCGAAAGTACGTCGTAATAGAAGGAACTTTCAATGCGCGCAGCCGTGGTCATCACAGTGCGTGGCAGGGCTCCATCGAGAAGATCAGCCGAGTAGTTGAATTGAAGAAAGGCAGATAAGCCTTTCTCGACGTCACCTTCCCGTGCTCCCACGCGTCAGTCTCTTGCTCAGACAAGGTTTTTGGTCATTTTGTCACACTGGATGGTTTGGCTGGTCCGGAAAGGTTGGCTCGCACCAAGGCGGGAGTACGAGGAGGACCTTTCGCCAAATTGACCAAAAACCTTGTCTGAGGACGAATCACTCGCTGGCACGGAATTCCCAGGCACGAAAGGAAGTGCCGCTACGAGGCTAGAGGCCTGGCCGCCGAGTGTCGTGCAGGCCGGCGGTCAGGCCCGGCTGACGGCGACCCAGGTAATCGTGAAGCTGCTGGGCGCCGCGGTGTTCGGGGGCCTGCTGCAAAGCTTGCAGCACCACACGCTGGGCGCTGAGCGGATCGCCGGCCAGCAGTTGCGCTTCGCTCAGATGAAACAGCAGGTCGGCCGATGCCAGGCCCAACCGGTTCGCCTCGGCCAGATACTCCACGGCGTCGTCGAACCGCCGCAGATCCTTCAGCGCCAGACCACGCTGCCAGAAGACCTCGGGCGGAATCTGGCCCGGCGGATACTGGTCGGCCAGCGCGGTCAGCGTGCCCAACGCCCGGTCGGGGCGCTGCTGCTGGCGGTAGATTTCCGAGACGGCCAACTGCACGCGGGGAAAGTGGTCCTGGTAACTCAGCGCGCGGTGATAGCTGGCCAGGGCCTCTTCCGCTTTGCCCTGCCGGGCCAGCACGTCGCCATGCAAGGCCCAGGCCCGCGGCAATTCGGCGCGCTGCGCAACCGCCTCGTCGGCATACCGGGCCGCCTGGCGCAGATTCCCCTGCTCCAGGTACATCTCGCCCAGCCGCAGCGACAACGCCGCACTGCCGCCGGATAACCGCACTGCTTCCCGCATCTGGGCAATCGCGTCGCCATGCGCCCCGCGGTGCCACAAGGTCTCGGCGTAATGGCAGCGAGCGCGTTCGTCCACCGGGCACTTGGCGATCGCCTGGTTGAACAGGCCTTCGGCCTCGTCCCACTGGCCCCGTTGCATCGCGTCCACGCCGCGGATCGACATCTGCCGAGCGGCCGTGATCTCTTCGGTCCTCGGACCCGGAAGCAGGGTCGCGCAGCCGATGGACAACGGCAGCATCGCCAGCAGCAAGCATGGCCCCACGGGGAACCATCCGCCAACTCGCCGGGAGGCGGGCCGCTGCGACGATCTTTCGGGCATCCCTGCCACGTGCTGCACCACTAGAGGAAAACGAGCGGGCGCCGACATTCGAAATGCCCGTAAATCGTTGATCGGCAGGCGACCAGCCGGGAACCAACGGAAACCGGCCTTTTGCCTGAGAAAAGACGCGGGATAGTAGCAGTTTGCCGATAACCCGGCAAGCGCGGGGCCAGAAACGGGGCCTGGTCCAATTGTTGCGGAAGCTGGGTGGACTGGGTGGACTTGCCGCCGAGCATTGCCCAGCTTCCACCAGGCCCGCTACGATGGTCTTGCCTGGTATGCCCATGTTGCGAAACAATTGGACCAGCCCGATTTCCTTGTGCCCGCGATGCCTCGTATGACTGCCAGCTACAGCCAGTTTGACGTGCAGTTCCAATACCCCGAAAACTGGTCGGTGACCGATGAACAAAAATCCGGCTGGCCCCGCTCCGTGACCGTGCAAAGTCCGGGCACCGTCTTCTGGTCGCTGCACGTCTACCCCGCCTCCTCCGCGCCCGCAAACCTGGCCAACCAGGCGGTCCAGGCGATGGCGGAAGAATACCAGGGCCTGGAGGCCGAGCCCGTGCGGTGCGAACTGGCCGGGCACGACGCACCAGGCTTCAGCATGGACTTCGAATACCTGGACCTGATCGTCAGGGCCCGCGTCCTGCAAATCCAACACGGCCAGCACGTGTTCCTGGTCCTGTGCCAAGGGGAAGACAGCGAGTTTGAGCGGCTGGAACCGGTGCTGCTGGCCATCACAACCAGTCTGCTGCTGGGAAAGTAGGACGGGTCTGAGATCCTCCCCAGCTCTCCCCGGAAGCGAGATCGTGCAGATTTTAAGTTGTTTTGGCGAGGGAGTTTGGCGCGACAAACGAGGGAGACTTGGGACGGCCTCCGCTTCGGCGAGCACTCCCCCCTTGAGATCCCTTCGGCTCAATCCCCGCTTCGGGGGGTGGGCTGGGGAGGGGCTTTTCATTGCATTGCCAGACTCAACCCTCCCCAAAGTAGCCATCACGCTCCGCGTGATGAGCCTTCCGACCGCCGTCTGAACCATCCGCCGCGGCCAGTGTCCAACCGGACTTGCGGGTGGCACAGGTCCAGGCGCTCCTCAACGACCGATTGTGACTTCCTGCGACAGGATACGTTGAGTCTGCAAGGGCTCATCACGCGGTGCCTGATGACTACTTTGCCGGAGCTCCCCAGCCTGCCAAATCGACCCCAGAGGTCAATGGTCTGAGGGTGCATAAGAGCCCCTCCCCAGCCCTCCCCGGAAGCCGGGGAGGGGGCCAGAGTGATATTCAAGGCGGGCGCTCGCCGCAGCGGAGGCCGTCCCAAGTTTCCCGCGATTGTAACGCTAACTTCCCTCTGAAAAACAACTTATAAGCTGCACGACCTCGAAGCCGGGGCCCATCTCCGTCCGGGAGTTTGCAATTCTTACAACGGCCTGCCAGCCAGGCGGCCGCCGTCGCAGGCCACTTGAAGGCACTCCAGCGGCCCATTCCCCGACAAGAATGGGCCTTTTGCCCGATTCGTTCAAGATTCCCGGCAACTTGTCCGAGACCGGCACGAGACCTGCATTGGAACGAACTGTCGAGTCGCCGGACGTTCGACCCAGCCGCCCACAGTCGATGCCTGGGGGACAGGGCGCGGGCTGGGGGCGGAACGTCCGACGCGCAGGACGCGCGACTCGAACACCAAGACACGGACGCACCGTGAATCTAAGGCACTCGCCGCCAAGGTACGGCGGCAACACCCCATTCCGCTCGCAGTAGAGCCGACGCCACGTTTTCACGGTTAAAAGGGCTCGATAGGTTCCCCGCGAACCGATCGAGCCCTTTTTTTGTGATTCCCAGTCATTCGTGGTTCTCAGTCCAGGGTCACCTTGCCGGTGGCGGCCCATTCGACGCAGCGGCCAAGCAACTGCTGATAGGCCGGGTTCCGCTTCGAATCAAGACCATGTCCCAGCACGTTCTGCACCACGCGGCCCTTGCCATACGACTTGACGAACACGATCGGCTCCACCTTGCCGCTCCAGTCCGAAAAGGCCGAGGCCAGCACCTGGATTTCCGCGTCGCCGGTCAGCTTCGCATACAGTTCATCCTCGGTCTTGAAGTCGGCGATCCCCTTGGTGATCGGGTGTTCGGCGTCCTTCATGTTCACCGTGAACTCGCCGTACGGCCCGTGACCGCCGACGCCCTTCTTCCAGACGCGTCCCAGCAACTGGGCGTATTCGTCCCAGGTCTGAAACGAACTGCAGGCGAAGTGCAGGGCGACTACGTTGCCGCCCTGCTTGACGTAGTTCAGCAGCCCGGCCTTGGCCGCGTCGCTGGGGTCCGCCTCGTTCCAGAACCCATAGCTCAGCACCACCGCCTGGTAGTCGCTCAGAGTGGGCGAAGCGAAGACTTCCTTGTCGGTGCTGACGGTGCAATCGAAGCGACCAGTCTCCTGCAGAATGGCCTGCACCATCTTGGTCGATTCCTCCCACTGGTGCGACGCCACGTCAAAGCCGGTGACCAGCAGCACTTTCAACTTGGGCTCCTCGGCCCCCGCCGTCGCCGGCCAGAGGCAGCAGAACAGTCCCAGCAAGCTGAACACGAGCGCAAACAAACCCTGGTTTCTGGCAACAGATGATGGCATGACCTGATTCCCCCTGTAGGCAATTCGAATCGATTGACCGGCGGACCAGGCCAGACGCTGGCGGACCGCCACGAAGGTAACGCGAATGTACCTGGCGTGAGACCGATTGTAACCGGCGGCTACTTGCCCGTCTCCTCGTACAGCGGCAGGTGGCGGTAGCTGACTTCCAGCGACAGCAGGTTCATGGTGGTCACGTACAGCCGCCCGGCGTGCGGGGCCCAGCGGTCGGGCACGGGACCGCGCGGCTCCCAACTGCCGGCCAGCGGACCGCGTCGGACCTGCTGGTCCACCAGCAGCGGATGCAGCCGGCCGTGCCAGGCCGACCAGTATTCGCCGCCCATGTGGAACATCACCTGCGTGGCGTAGTACCAGTAGTACGTGTCGCGCTGCGGATCGCGGGGCGTGCCGATGGCCGGCAGATTCGTCTTCAGGTACTCCGCGCCGGCGACCAGATCCTGGTTGTCGCGTTGCCAGCCCGTGTACAGCCGCATCAGCAGGCCGACCGCCGTCATGGTGGTCGTGGCATCCCGACCGTGCCGCTGCGTGGGTGTGTCGGGGGCGTAGGGATTGTAGCGGTACAGGTGCCGCTCGCGGTCGGAAGCCTGGCTGCGGTCCAGCCACTGCTCGATCTTCTGGTAGCAATCGGAGGAAACTTCCAGGTTGGCCAGTTCGCCGCTCTTGAGGGCCATCATCATCCAGCCGGTGACCGACGTGTCGCTGCCGTAGTTGGGCGCGTAGCGCCAACCGCCGCGGTCGGTGTGCTGCGAGGCGACGATGAAGTTCAGGGCCTTTTGGGCCGGCTCGCGCAGCGCCGGATCCTGCGTCATGCCGTACGCCTCGCACAAGGCGATCGCCGCGATCGCGTGGCTGTAGAGCCAGACGGAACGGTTGGAGTTCTCGTCGAGCGGGACGAACAGGTCGCCGTCCTCTTTCTGATTCTTGACCAGAAACTCGATCCCGCCCCGCACGACCGGGGCGTACTGGAATTCCTTGTGCGTGTACCCGGCGCCTTGGAAGGCCAGCAGGCAAAGTCCGGTCGCGGCCGTGTCGCTGGCCAGCGCCACTTCCTCGCCAAATCCTTTCAACGTCCAACTGCCATCGGGCTGCTGGTAGCGAGCCAGAAATGCCAGCCCGCGCTCGATCGACTCCTCGGTTTCCGGCCCGCTGCTGCCGCCGGCGCCGCCAGGCGTATTGCCGGGTCGGCGAGCCATGCGGCCCCGGAACGGCTCGGCCGCCACCACGGCCGCGGTGCTGAAGTCGGGCGTTCCGCCCACTTGCTGCCGCAGGAACCGAGCGGGAGTGGCCGAAATCTGCAGGCTGTCTTCGCTGGCCTGGCGACTCGGCACACCCACATCGGCCGTGTACTGGCCGGCCAATCCACCCGGACCTTCCACCGCGTCAATCTCCACGGCCAGCCCCGCCGTGGCCTCGCGCGCCATGGGTCCCACGCCGTCCATTCCGCCAGCCAGGGCTCCCATGTCGGGCATCCCCGCCTCGGACGAACTGCCGGGGGCCTGCGGGATGACGACCTGAGCGACGGTCAACGGACCACCGGCCAGGGCGTGGCGGTCGGCCCGGTCCAGCGGGCCGCCCAGCGGTCCGGCGTCACCCAGCGACGGGCCGTCCTCATCGTCCGGCGACACTCGGCGAGCCCCCGCGGTCGTGCCAGGCTGACCGGCGTCA